>NZ_DEXN01000003.1:121518-138322 GCF_002364155.1 Alcanivorax sp. UBA3183 | reverse complement strand
GGCTCAAGCGCCGCTCCTACAGAGTTACTCAATAATCTCTCTTTCCCCCAGCCGTTCTCGACCGTGGGGTGAATGCCAGTCCAGCTCGGGCCCGATGGAGATAATCCCGTGGGGGTTCACCGTCGGGTGGCTGCGGAAATAGTGGTGGCGGATATGCGCCATATTCACTGTCTCCGCCACACCGGGCAGCTGGTAAATCTCTTTCAGAAACCCGTTCAGATTCGGGTAGTCCGCGATGCGCTTGCGATCACACTTGAAGTGGGTGACGTACACCGGATCGAACCGCACCAGGGTAGTCCACAAACGCAGGTCCGCTTCGGTGAGGGTGTTACCGACCAGATAGCGCTGCTCGCCAAGCCGCTGCTCGAGGGCATCCAGCTGCTCGAACAGGGTCACCACCGCCTCATCGTAGGCGTCCTGACTGGTGGCAAAACCGGCCTTGTAGACACCATTGTTCACGTCGTTGTAAACATGCTCATTGATGGCATCAATCTCCGCCCGCAACACTTCGGGATAGAAATTTCCCGGCGCCGCACCCAGACCGTCAAAGCTGATGTTGAGCATGCGGATGATTTCTGCGGACTCGTTACTGACAATGGTTTCGCGCTGCTTGTCCCACAGCACCGGCACGGTAACGCGGCCGGTATAGTTCTCATCCGCCTTCAGGTACAACTCATAGAGCTTGCTGAAACCATACAGGGCATCACCATTGGCACCGTCAAAGTCATCGCGCAATTCCCAGCCATTCTCCAGCATGTGCGGATGCACCACAGACACGCCGATATGCTCCTGGAGACCTTTCAATGCCCGCACGATCAAGGTGCGGTGGGCCCAAGGGCAGGCGTAGGACACATACAGGTGGTAACGACCGCTTTCTGCCTGAAAGCCACTATCACCGCTGGAACCGGCACTGCCGTCAGCCGTCACCCAGTTGCGAAACTGGCTCTCGGAACGCTTGAAACGCCCACCGGTACTCTTGGTGTCGTACCACTTGTCCTGCCATTTACCATCGACCAGCAGCCCCATGATTGTCTCCCTGTTGCAGAATTCGCGTTTCATCGCAGGAGCCAGGCCGGGGCATGGTTCGCCATGCAAGCATAGCTCCTACAGCCTAGATCACTGCAGCGCTGCCCGCGCTTCGCCCATGGCCTTTTCTTTGCTGTCATCACCCATGTTAAGCCCTTCGGCAAACACGAAGGACAGATCGGTGATGCCCAGGAAGCCGAAGAACAACTTGATGTACGGGGTCACCGTATCGTTCTCGGTCCCGGCATACAGTCCACCCCGGGCGGCCAGCACGGTCACTGGCTTGTTATCCAGCAAGCCCTGCGGGCCGTTTTCCGTGTAGCGGAAAGTGATGCCGGCGCGAGCCACATGGTCGATCCAGCTTTTCAGCTGGCTGGGAATGCCGAAGTTGTACATGGGCAGTCCCAGCACCACCTGATCCGCCGCTTTGAGCTCCTCAATCAGCGCCAGGGAGAAATCGTCGACCGCCTGCTGGGCTTCACTGC
Organism: Alcanivorax sp. UBA3183; assembly: GCF_002364155.1. NCBI lineage: Bacteria > Pseudomonadati > Pseudomonadota > Gammaproteobacteria > Oceanospirillales > Alcanivoracaceae > Alcanivorax > Alcanivorax sp. UBA3183. Next base: position 136,811 of record NZ_DEXN01000003.1, on the reverse strand, counting down.
GCTGGTCTGCCGGCGTAAAGAAGGCGCCGACACGCTCGCCGTCCAGGTGCGGGATAGGATCGGCGGAGAGATCCCGAACCACCACGGTGGCGTCAGGATGTTGCGCTTTCAGTCGCTCCACCTGCTCGTTGACCAGGGTGGAGGAATTGCCGTTGTCGCCGAAAACGCTGCTCTTGATAACCAGAATATTCATGACCCCAACTCCATATTGTTTCTGTGCCGGCCGGGTGTGCCGATGATTTGTTAACGATGAGACTATTGTGAATTCAGCAAATACGATATAAAACGGGATAAATTTGCACATTTAGCTCAGGAATTTCGATATGTCAGCCAAAATCAGCCTGGACCAGTGGCAAGCCCTGATCGCCGTGGTGGACGAGGGCGGTTACGCCAGCGCCGCAGAGGCCCTGGACAAGAGCCAGTCCGCCATCAGTTACGCGGTGCAGAAGATCGAGACCGAACTGGGTGTGCGTGCCTTTGCCCTGGAAGGCCGGCGGGCCAGGCTCACCGAGACCGGGCAAATGCTCTACCGCCAGGCCAAGGTGCTGGTGGAGGAGGCCAACCGCATCGAAAGCGCCGCCATACAGCTCAGCCAGGGCTGGGAACCGCTGGTGCGCGTGGCCGCTGATGCCCTGTTTCCACAGCATTGCATGCTCTCGGCCCTGGATGCGTTCGCCCAGCACAGCCCGCTGACCCGGGTGGAGTACACCGAGACAGTACTGTCCGGCTCCGATGAAGCCCTGCTGCGCAAGGAGGCCGATGTGGTGATCGGCGGACGGGTACCGCCGGGGTTCTTCGGTGATCAGCTGATGCGGGTACGTTTTGTGGCCGTGGCGGCGGCGGACCATCCGCTCAATCAGGCGGACAGCCTCACCCATGAGGATCTGCGTCAGCATCGGCAAATCGTGATTCGCGATTCCGGCAGCCGCCGCATTGATTCCGGCTGGCTGGGGGCCGAGCAACGCTGGACCGTGTCGCATCCTTCCACGCGTATTGCCGCCATTCGCCGCGGGCTGGGGTTTGCCTGGGTACCGGAATCAGAGATTGGCGATGGCCTGGAAAGCGGCGCGCTGAAGGTGCTGCCCCTGGAGGAGGGCGTGGAACGGCTGGTGGACCTGCATCTGATCTATGCGGACGGCCAGTATGCCGGCCAGGCGGCACGCTACCTGGGGGAACGGATCCGTGAAGCGGCGGCGGTTCCCTGCCCCGGGGTGACGGTGTCGTAGACGCTGACACCCCTTTGGGTTACGTAAGCAATAAGGGAACGCGAGCACAGCCGTTCGGGAGCGATACGTTACTGTTCAACCCGCGACTCCATGGGCCTGAGTATCAAATCCTGTAATGGCAGGGTCAGGCGGGTGTCGGTAAGGATGATGGGCAGCGCCCGGTTATCGGGCACCACCCGCGCCTCGAACACATTGGTGATCGGTGCGCTGACTTCCTTATCAAGATTGATGGCCGTGCGCAGCACGGTATCCACCGGCGGGTGGATGGTCTGGTTGAAACCCACCTGTACCGGACCGTCGTAAACGAAACGGATCTGCGTATCCACTGGCACTTTCAATGACACCGGCACCTCCAGCTTCAGGGGCAGCTCCCCTTCTATGGGCATGCGCGGCAGCCATTCGGAAATCAGTTTGGTGTCGCCTTCGATCGCCACCGTGGTCTCGATGGGAATCACATCCTCATACTCAATGGTCATGCGCAGGGGCACCATGGTGTCCAGGGCCAGGTTGGCCTTGTAGGTGCCTTTCAATGGTAGCGGCAAGGCATCGTGCTTGAAGGGGACATCCACTTCCACACGACCTCGCAGGGTGATGGCCGCTTCTTCCTCGGCGCGGGTCTGCACGATCAGGGTTTCCGGTAGATGCAGCAGCGCACGCTGGTCCTGCAGGCCGATGCCGATAACAATGCGGGTGTAGAGCACGAATCCCAACACCAGCCCCACCACGATCACAGCCAGGGCCACCCAGCCCCACAAAATCCAGCGCCCCATCAGGGCTGCTCCCCGTCCGGCGCTGTTATCCCAGCCTCGTCGCTCGCCCTGGCGTCATCTCCATCGCTGAATGACAGCCCCACTTCCCGCAGAGGCAGCTTCAAATCCATTTCCGCAATCAGGGCATCCGCCGGCTCCAGAATGGTGGCGCTGGCCCGTAGCCTGGAGCGCACCGGCACCTGCATAGCGCTCTTCAGGGGAATCGATGTCTTGATATTCGCCTTCAGCGGTACCGACAGGTCTTCGAGAATGTCTACTTTTGCCGGAGCGTTGAATTGCAGTTTGACCAGCTGATCCACCGGCACATTCACATCGATGGGCACATCCGCTTTCACGGGTAACTCGCCCTTGATCGGCACAGTGATCCACTTACCCAGCACCCGGGCACGGACTTCCCCGTCCACCGGAATGATCTGGTCCAGCTTGATGGTGTCCCTCAACGGCACATTCATCTTGATGGGTACCGCATTATCGAAGCCCACCTGCACGTCCAGGGTTTCCTTGACGGGCAGAGTCAGGGTCTGGTCGATCGGCACCGAGGTGTCGATGACCGTGTCGATCATGATGTCCAGGTCATCGAGAATATCGATACCCACAGACATGGGCTTGGGCACGACTACGCTGGCTTGCTGATCGCGCAGCAACAATTCCGCCCCCAGATTCTTCCACACCCACCAGGCCAGGTAGGCACCAACAGCAAGAGCAATGATCAACAGTACACCAGCACCGATCACAAACGATTTGCGAATGGTAATCTGCATGGATCAGCGCTCCGCCTGGCTATTATTGGAGGCCGGACCATCCTGCAAATGGCGCAACACTTCCTGTTTGATTTGCTGACGGATTTCCTCATCCACCGCCTGCTCCATACGCACGCGCAAACGTCGCCGCGCCCGTCGCCATGACCACACCAGCCCAGCGCCGAAGCAAATCGCACACAACAGGATCCAGACCACCATTAGCGTAGACATGCACCACTCCCGGACAGCATCAAGAGAACATCACCAGCAACTGGAACACACCGACCAGGAAACCAAGGAATGCGCCTACGGCAATCAGTATCCATTCATCCTGTTCGAAAGCCGGGCGCAACATGCTTTCAAACTCTTCCGGTTTGAGACTCTGCAAACGGGTGGAAAGGGTGTTTTCCAGATCCAGCGCATCATTAGCATAGTTTTCAATATGCTTGAGCGTTTCCGGTAATCGGCTTACCAACTCCGACACGGCACATTCCTTCATGTCCCGATAGTTCTGGGTGCCCACGGCAAAGGTAACAAACGGCTTGGCAAAACTGGTCTGTTCATCCACCGCTTTCTGGACATGCTTGCCGATCATGGCAAACACCTTGTCGGAGTAAGGCCCTTTGAGAATGCCCTCAATAATATTGGCCGGGGTCAGCACGTAGGAAGACACCAGACGACCATAATCTCTAGCTACTTCATCCTGACGCTTCATGAACAGGCCCTGAACATTGAACGGGCCAAAACGCATCAATTCCTTGGGATTGAAAATCATCTGCAGGGCAATCCAGTTAGTGGCATAGCCCACCGCCAGGCCGAAAACCGGCAACAACCAGGAGCCCTTGTAGAAAACCCAGGTAATCATCTGGAAGGTACCGAAAATGCCGCCAAAGTAGAGCCCGGAACGACCGATAAACTTGAACTCCGCCGCGCCCACTTCCTGGAAAATACGGTTCAGTAGTGACTTGTCCTTGGTCAGATTGGTGATCACCATGTCCTCAAGATCATACATCTGTGCGATGTTGATCTTGATCTGTTTCATAATGTCAGATATCAGACTTGGGGCCTCTTTCTTGACACGTTTATAGACTTGCCTCTTCACCATTTCCGGCATGGATTCCCACAGGCCGGGCTCGTGCTGACCCATGATGGAATCCACCACGTCTTCGATCATATTGTTGAGTGCCGGCTCCAGCTCACCGGCCACCCTATCCGGATCGAGACGGTCAAAAATCTCTTCCTGGGTAATCAGGTGCGTAGTGATAGTGTCTACAGAGATAGCAGCCATCTTGGCAGCACGGCGCGGGATGATACCCTGCCAGCCAAGAAGAGGGGGTTTGCCAAAAAACTCTACCGGATAGAACATCATCTTGATCGCAATCACATTGGTGGCATAACCCACCACGGCACTGATCAATGGCATGGATAAGTACAGCCAGATGTTATCGGCAAACTCGTTGATATACGCTTCCATGTGGCCTCGCTTTTCATTCTTTTTGAGGAGTCTCTGAATAACTCCTTACACTTCAGTACAGATTGTTATCCGGAGCAGGCCGCCCAGAATGCCTTGCCTAAAGCTGAAAGGTGTGCGGTTTCGCGAATAAAGACTGGCCGAAGTCGGGACTCTTTGCGCATCCGTTCACAGGCGGAGCGGACCTCTGAACCATTCTCGATGGCTTCGTATTTTGCTGTCTGGGAATTATCCTCCGGACCACCATCGAGAAGCCCGAGAGAAAATAAATGCGCGAGGTAATGGGGGACGGCATCCGCCAGCATCACACCACTTTCATTACCCACCCGGCTAAGAAATGCCATCACCCGATGCTCACTGTTTTTGAAACGACCACCACGTGCCAGCAAATGACTGATGGCAATATCAGAACCGTCCGACATGGCCGTGAGGATCCTCACTTCGTCTGGAAGCAACTGGTTGACGATACGTGCATAAACTCTGGCCGAGGCGCTGGCCGGGGTCTGTTCCAGAGACTGCTCAGCGAGAGCGGCAAACCGTGACTGCAAGGATTTATCATGCCCTCCGCCCTCACCGAATGATGTCTCCACTGGCCCCGGCAGGTAGTGATGGCTATCCATGCCGCCCAGGCGCAACTGCAAATCTTCGAACAAGATATCCTCGACTGCCCGCGCCTGGTCCAGCACATAGTGACCGCCTGGGGCACGCGCCACAGCCTGTCGCATTTGCCGGACAAGGCGTCCAGCCCAGGGTGTTGTGGCCGGTTTTCTTCTCTGTATTTTTTCTTCAGCCAACATCGCCTCCGTGGCAGCTTCGACTTTGCGAAGCTATCGATTCCGTCTTTTACAGGGTCATTAAGTATCACTGTTTAGGGGGGTCAACAATGCTGGCGATAATGTCGATACAAAAATCCCACAGTCGCTTAATGTTATGTGTACTTTCTGTTTGCGCTCGTTTGATACAGTGCAATGACGGTGTTTTCCCGAATCGATTTTCAGCCACCATTTTACGATTTCGGCACACCTTATAACGGCACACTTCAAACAGGATCGATCATGAATAACAAGGACGCCATTGAACGTATGCATCAGCGTGTAGGATTTCTTTCCTACCTGCCGGAACCGGTTAACCGGGATCTTGACCAGGCAGTGGATGACTATCTGGAAAGCGAAAAGGGTCGGCTGGAGAAAGCTATCGATAGCGGCATTCAGGCCTTGCCTTTGTGGCTGCGCAGCATCGCCCGCAGCGCGCTTCGCTAATTCCCGCACCAAGGATGCTCACATGAACGACCTGACTCCAAACCTGGAAATCCAGGTTGAGCTGGAAAAGCTCGCTCAGTACCTGACTCTTGACGACACCACCTGGCAAGCCCTGGTCGATGCCGGCGCTGCTAACCTGCGCGAGTTGCGCGAACACATCGAACAGGAGATGTACAACCAGCACCGCAAAGGGTTCCAGCACCTGGCAAGCTGGACCCGCTGGCTCTCCATCAAGCAACTGGCGAAACTGGCTTATGCCATCGGCGCCAAAATGGCGGCCCGCCTGGTCGGCGAAATGGACCCCTACTTTGCGGCAAAGGTTGCCCGACGGCTGACCCCGGATTTTCTCGGCGAGGTCGCCGCCCAGGCAGACCCGCGCAAGATTCGCGAAGTCATTCGGCGCCTGCCTGCGGAATTAATCAGCCAAGTGGCACTGAAACAGATTCAGGAAAAGCAATTCCTGCTGCTGGGTCGTTTTGCCGATGCGCTTTCCGCCCCCTCCATTCGCGAAGTAGTCAACACAGTCAAAGATGATGGCGCGCTGCTGACCATTGCTTTCTACATGGAAAACACCACCCAGCTCAGCAATGTGATCCGCATGATTGATAACAGCCGGCTGGCCAGCATCGTGCGTTCCGGCACCGAAAATGCTGACCTGTGGCCGAAGGCCATCTGGGTGATAGACCATGTGGAAGGCGAGCTGAAAAGCCGGCTGGGCAACATCATGGCCGAGCAAGACGAACGCACCCTGGACTCCCTGGTCGATGTGGCCCACCGCCAGCAATTATGGGGGCCGGTGCTTCGCGCGCTGTCCGTCATCAACCCCCGCTACCATCGCAAAATCGTCAATCTGCCCTCCCTGCGCAACAGCGCCGTGCTGACCGATCTGGTAAATGCCGCCGTCAGCAAGAATCTGCTGGAAGAGACCCTGCCCCTGGTCAACGCCATGCAACGCGACTATCGGGAAGTGGTCGCCCACACGGCCCTGCGCCAGGGCGAAGAGGTAGCGGAAGCCGTGGTGCAAGCAGCCCATCAGAGCGGTCAATGGGATCTGATTCTGGACCTGGCACAATTTCTCGGTGACGATGAACGCAACATGCTGGCACGGCTGCCAATCAGCCATAACCCTTCCGTGATAGAAGCCCTGATGCGAAACGCAGCCAAACTCGGCAAGACCGACCTGTTGCTGGATTTCGCCCGCCGCTTTCACCGTGAAGGTCTGCAAACCGTGGTGGAAATCAGCCTGCGCGATGGCGGCGACCTGTTGCAGGCTTTTCTGGATGCCGCCCGCGATACCCGCGACGGCTGGCAAGCCATCGCCACCGCCGTCAGCGTGGTGGACGCCCCGGACATGCTCCGCGACATCGGTCGCATCTATCAGCGGCAGAATCCCCAGGACCAGCAGGCCTTCCGCGAGGCAGCCAACGAAACCGGCCTGTGGTCGCGACTGGAACAGGCCCTGCCGGCCTGACCACTGAACCCTTCGCCCGCATTGAAGTCCAACCAGTTAGTCCCGGAGCTAGCTGCCGGGGCTGATCGTTCACGGTATCGTGCCGTTCCCCTGTGATACTGGGGGACATTCACCGCAACCGGGAGAAGAGCCATGCGCTGGTTTTTCCTTTCACTCTGTCTGTTCCTTGGCGCCTGCGTCAGCCCGGTGGTCATCGATAGCCAGGAAGACGCCAAACTGAACCAGTACCGCAGCTATGCCTTCGTGGAACAGAACGAGGACCAGCCCAGAGAGCTGGACGACCAACGGGCCCGCACTGCCCTGAAAACTGCCTTGGCTGAAAAGGGGCTGACCGCCAGCGCCTCCGGGCAGGCCGATGTGCACGTCAAACATTTTTTCAAACGTGAGCAGCGCTACGACGGCTCCGTAGTGCAGTTCGGTTTCGGCTTCAGCCGTAACAATGTGGGCATAGGCACCACCACCCCAGTGGAAGGCGATATCACGGAAGAATATAAACTGGTGGTGCAGATGATCGATCCGGCCACCAACAATGTGGTCTGGCAGGCCACCAGTCGCGACCGCCTCTACGACGACATGCGCAGCGAACGACGTAGCGAGCACATTCAGAAGGCGGTGGATGAGATGTTCCAGCGCTATCCCGGCTGACTGGACGACGCATACTGCAGGTAGAAGGATCACCCCCTTTGGACGCCATTCTGATCGGCCCGCTGGCGCTGCCAGCGGGCACTGTTGTTGCCCTGATTACCTTTTCCGCCGCCGTACTGGCGAGCCTCTGGTGGCAGTGGCGCGGCAAGCCGGTAGAAAAGTGGCTGTGGCTAATCACTCTGTCAGCCTTGGCTGGCGCCCGTCTGGCCTTTGTGTTGCGTTACCCCGAGCAGTATTCCGGCCTTTTGGCCATGCTGGATATTCGCGATGGCGGCTGGTGGTGGCCCGGGGCACTCGCAGCCCTACCGGTCGCGATTCTGAGCTTATGGCGTCGACCGGCCCTACGGCTGGCGTTGCTCTCCAGCGCCGCAGTGGCATTAATGGCATTGGCCATTTCCCTGGCCACCCTGCGCGCCATGACACCCGAGCCCGTCCCCATGCCGGACATCACTCTGGAAAACCTGCAGGGCACGCCCATACCCCTCACGCAAGTGGCACAGGGACCAACCCTGATCAATCTTTGGGCCACCTGGTGCCCACCTTGTCGGCGGGAAATGCCGGTGCTGGCCAGCGCCCAGTCGCGCTACCCCAATGTTCGCTTCGTGCTGGCCAATCAGGGGGAAACCGCCTCGGCCGTGCGGGATTACCTGATACAGGCCGACCTGCATTTTGATCTGCCGCTGCTGGACCCATCGATGGCACTGGGTCAACATGCTGGCAACGGTGGCCTGCCGCTGACCCTGCTGCTTGATGGCGACGGCAACGAGCTGGCCCGTCACTTCGGTCCTCTGTCCCGGGCCAGCCTGCATCACCTCCTTACCACTCACCTGGATGATCCTCGCCCATGAGAATGCTCACCTTGCTGGTCGCCATGCTGCTACCACTATCCGCTCTGGGCGAACAAGCAGACATGGAAAGCCTGCTCGCCCGGCTGGAGAGCAGCAGTTGGGTGGCAGAGGGAGCCGAAGACCCGCAACGGGTGGCCTATGTGTTCACCGACATGGCCTGCCCCTACTGCGCCGTGCTATGGGAAAACATGCAACCACTGGTCAACGACCCGGATAACACCCTGCAGGTGCGCCATATCATCGTCGGTATGATCCACCCCAAGCGCAGCTTTACCCAAGGTGGCGCCATCCTCGCCGCACCGGACCCGGCAGTGGCACTGGCCGAGCACGAAGGCCACTTTGACGACGGAGGTATCCGGCCGCTGGAGCGGGTTCCCGACGCCATCCGCAGCCAGATCCACAACAACACCGCCCTGATGATCGGCTTGGGCCTGCAGGGCACCCCGGCACTGGTGTTTGAAGATTCACAGGGACGCTGGCGGCTGGCACCGGGGGTCGTTGGGGAGGAGGCGTTGCGGGCGGAGGTGTTTCAGCTTAATTGATAGTTGAGAATGGATAATTGATAACTCGCGGGACAAAGCTGGTGGGTTCTGCAAACGCATGAGGCCGCGCCCAGAGTCTGGACGCGGCCTCATGTCTTTAAGATCAATGCGGCGCTTATTCGCGCGTTATCAATTATCCATTCTCAATTATCAATTGCCTAATCGCTTAGCCAACTCACTTTCCCCTGACACACCGTCAGCTTCACGTTGCCCTTGAGCACCGCGCGCCGCCAGGGGGAGTTGTTGCCGGCGGACAGCCAGTGTTCGGCGTAGTCTTTATCGGCCTCGGCATCCAGCACGCAGAGGCTGGCCGGGCGGCCGGTTTCCAGTTGGCCGGCCTGAAGCCCCAGGCAGCGGGCCGGGGCGGCGGTGATGGCATCCAGGGCGCGCGGCAGTTCCAGCTTGCCGTCGTTCACCAGTTGCAGCACCAGGCCGAGCAGGGTATCCAGCCCGGCCATGCCCGGCTTGGTGGCCGGGAAGGGTGCCGCCTTGCTGGAGGAGCCGATGGGGGTGTGCTGGGAGCAGATGGCATCGATAGTGCCGTCGGCCACCGCCTCCAGCAAGGCCTCGCGATCGGCCGCACTGCGCAGCGGCGGAATCACATGGCAGTGACTGTTGAACCCTTCCAGGGCCGACTCATCCAGCAGCAGGTGCTGGATACTCACATCCGCCGTCACCGGCAAACCGCGACGCTTGGCCGCGCGCAGCAGGCGCAGGGACTCGGCACTGGAAATCTGCTGGAAATGGGCGCGCACGCCGGTGGCTTCCACCAGCAGCAGGTCCCGGGACAGGTCGACACTTTCCGCCACCGCCGGAATTCCCGGCAGCCCAAGGCGGGTGGCCACTGCGCCTTCATGGGCACAGCCACCGGCGCTCAACGCCGAATCCTGGGGCCGGAACATCACCGGCAAATCAAAGGTGGAGGCGTATTCCAGGGACCGCTTGAGCACCAGGGCACTAGCCACCTTGCGCCCCGCATTACCCACCGCGATACAACCCGCCCTGGCCAGGGTGGACATTTCCGCCAGCTGATCGCCGGCCAGCCCCTGGGTCATGGCGGCAATCGGCATGATCCGCGCAAACCCGGCCTGGCCGGCCTGCTCGCGAATCAGCCGCACCACGGCGGTGGAGTCCACCGGGCCACAATCCGGCTGGGCCACCAGGTGAGTGATGCCACCGGCGGCGGCGGCGCGGGTTTCACTGGCGATATCGCCGCTGCGGCCGCTGCCCGGCAAAGACAGGTGCACGCAGGCATCCACCAGCCCGGGCAGTACCCAGTGACCTTCCGCTTCCACGATGTCTGCGCCGGGCGCATCCAGGCTGGCGCCGATGCGCACCAGGCGGCCATTTTCGATCAACAGGTCGGCGATTTCGTCACGGCCACTGGCCGGATCGATAACCCGGCCCTTGCGAATCAGAATATTGGCTTTCTTACTGGCCACGCTCACCTCCCGTGCGGCCATGGGCGCTGCTTTCCTGGCCGCTGATGGCCATGGACATGACCGCCATGCGCACCGCAATACCGAAGGTCACCTGGTTGAGAATCACCGAACGGGGCCCGTCGGCCACTTCCGAGGCGATTTCCACACCCCGGTTGATGGGCCCGGGATGCATGACAATGGCATCCGGTTTGGCCAGTTGCAGCTTGTCGTTGTTGAGCCCGTAGAGGCGGAAAAACTCTCCCTCACTGGGCAGCAGGGCGGAATCCATACGCTCCTTCTGCAGGCGCAGCATGATCACCACATCCACGTCTTTCAGGCCCAGGGCCATGTCGGTGAACACCGTCGCCCCCAGGGATTCTGCCTCTACCGGCAACAGGGTTTTCGGGCCGATCAGGCGCACTTCATCTGCGCCGAGGATATTCAGGGCATGGATCTGGGAGCGCGCCACCCGCGAGTGCAGGATGTCACCGACGATGGCCACTTTCAGGCCCTCGAAGCCACCCTTGTAGTGGCGAATGGTGTACATGTCGAGCATCGCTTGGGTGGGGTGGGCATGTCGTCCGTCACCGGCATTGATCACCGCCACATTGGGGGTCACTTCATTGGCGATAAAGAAGGGGGCGCCGGAATCCTGATGACGCACCACGAACATGTCCGCCGCCATGGCTTCCAGATTACGCAGGGTATCGAGCAGGGTTTCACCCTTGCTGGTAGCGGATTTGGCAATATCCAGGTTGAGCACGTCGGCGCTCAATCGCTGGGCAGCCAGCTCGAAGGTACTGCGGGTGCGGGTGCTGGACTCGAAGAACAGGTTGACCACTGTCTTGCCGCGCAGCAGCGGTACCTTCTTGATCGACCGGCCGCCCACGTCCACAAAGCTGGCGGCGGTATCCAGAATGTCTTCAAGGAGAGAGCGGGGCAGGTGCTCGGTAGTCAGAAAATGGCGAAGCTTACCGTCTTCGGTAAGTTGTACGCGGGAGGATGGCGCAAGCGTCGGCGTCATTCTTAAGACCTTGTCTCTGTTTCATCCTCAACCACCAGATTGCGAATCTCGGCAACCAACGGAGAGGGCCCGCGTAATTCTACCCGCTGATGGGGGGGCAATGCCAAAGTTTCACCACAGATATCGGCACGAATTGGCAATTGCCGGTGACCAATATCGAATAACACCACCAGGGCAATCGACGCCGGGCGACCGAAATCGAACAGTTCGTTCATGGCGGCACGGATGGTGCGGCCAGTCATCAGCACATCGTCCACCAGCAGAATATGCTGGCCATCCACCTCCAGGGGCAGCTTCGAGGGAGACACGGTACTTTTCAGCCCCCGGGTATCGAAGTCATCCCGGTAGAACGCCGGGTTCAGGGTGCCCATTGGCAGCGGCTTGGCCAGCTTCTCGTTCAATGCCTGGGCCACCCAGGCGCCGCCGGACTCGATCCCCACCAGCAACGGCGACGAATCACCGTATTGTTCGGTGATGGCTTTGGCCATGGTTTCCAGATGTGTCTGTAGTTGTTGCTCGTCCCAGCTCAAGGGGCTCTCCTGCTCTGTGTATGGCGATATCCGACGTTCGCCCTGCAAGCATGGCGCCTGCCGGAGAAAGAATAAAGGCCAGGACCCGACAAACCTTCAGGCCAGGTGATCAAACCGTTCAGTTTTTTGGGATGGCAGTAACACCCCGCCAAGGTGAGGATGGCAAAGCCGTCGCCGGTAACGGTAAGTTTTGTAAAGGGCGGAACCCGGCTAGCGGGCAACACTCCAATCATCAGGAAGATCGGTTAGGGTACAGGGATGCAACTGCGCAACGACTCACAACGCTTCGGCATCATCACCATCGCACTGCATTGGCTGGTGGCGATGACGGTGGTGGGCATGTTTGCGCTGGGGCTTTACATGGTCGACCTGACCTACTACCACGACTGGTACCGCAGCGCGCCGCACCTGCATCGCAGCGTGGGCATCCTGCTGTTTCTGGTGATGGGCGCCCGCCTACTGTGGCGGCTGATTTCTCCACCCCCGAAAGCCCTGCCCACCCATCAGCCCTGGGAAAAAGTCAGCGCCCACCTGACCCACTGGGCCCTGTATCTGTTGCTGTTCACCGCCATGATCAGCGGCTATCTGATCACCAGCGCCGACGGGTCTGCCATCGATGTATTCAACTGGTTTGCCGTACCCTCTATGACCGGCGACCAGAAGGGCCTGGAAGATCTTGCCGGAGACATCCACGAGATTGCCACCTGGGCGATCATCATCCTCGCCGGCGTGCATGCCCTGGCCGCGCTCAAACACCACTTGCTTGATCGGGACGACACCTTGCGCCGCATGCTGGGCAAAGCGCCCCGTGACCCGGACAACCTTTCCTGACAACCTTTAATCCAAACGGAGTTCGATGCTTATGTTGACGCTAGCAAAGAAAATCACCATTCCCGCCCTGGCACTGCTGCTCAGCAGCATGGCCTTTGCCGATAAACCCGGCGGCACCTATGCGTTTGATAAAAAGGGCGCTCACCAGTTTGTCATGTTCAAGATTTCCCATCTGGGCTACAGCTGGTTGTACGGCCGCTTCAACGATTTCGACGGCAGCTTCACCGTGGACGCGGAAAACCCGGAAAACAGCAGCGTGCAGGCCACCATCCAGGTCGCCAGCCTGGACAGCAACCACGCCGAGCGTGACAAGCACCTGCGCGGCGATGACTTCCTCGAGGTAGACGAGTACCCCACCGCCACTTTCAAGAGCACCAAGATTGAAAAAACCGGCGAAAAAACCGCAAAAATCACCGGTGATTTCACCCTGCACGGCGTCACCAAACCGGTCACCCTGGACGCCAAACTGCTGGGCTACGGCGATGATCCCTGGGGCGGCTACCGCATGGGCCTGGAAGCCTCCACAACCCTGAAACTGGCGGACTTCGGCATCACCTACGACCTGGGCCCCGCCTCAGAAACCGTGGACATTATTATTTCCGTGGAAGGGGTTCGGCAGTAAAGCTCTAAAGAAAAAACGCAGAACTGCAGGAGCCATGCTTGCATGAGCTCCTGCAGATTCAGAAAGGACGTCCAAGACGTATAATCTGGTTTCTATCTTGAGGAACAAGCGGGTCCAGAAAATCCCCTTCCTTGTCTCTCGGAAAGCGCCTATCGGGAATAAATGTGCTCACTCCCGGAATATCATTACGAAAGAGGACCCGCTGCTCAATCTCTACCCTTTCAGCATTACGAGAAAAAAGGCTGATCCTGGCAAGCTTTCCATTTGAATATTGGTATTCCCTTCTTTTCCGATCCCGGACATGAATGGATTTTACTTTATCTCCATCATAGGTGAACTCGCGCTCCGGATTTCCCTGCGTATCGAGCATCGACAGAAGCTGGCCGTTTTCGTCGTAAACAAATTCGGGAAACCCATAAACCGTGTCATCTTTGCTAAACCAGATTTCGTCATCACCGGCACCCAGGGAAACGTCTCCGTCGGGCTTGCCGTTTTCATCAAATCCATAGAGCTTCATGTATTCGTTTGGAGCAGGCGGATTCCGGCTTGCATCACTCTCATGCAACTCACCTATTTCGGGAAGCCAGGTAAATGTCCTGTAACGGGTATCAACAAAGCTGTCATTGTCACCATAGCGATCAATGATTACCCGACTTTCCAGATCCCCGGGCAACCACTTGGCCACTTTTTTCTGGTAGCCATGGCCAGCATAGACGGCAATATTCGGCAGGCTGACGGAATCTGAATATTCGGGAGATGGATCTACCGTAACAAAAAATTCGAAACCGGCCTGGGAGTTCCCCGATAACTCAGTGGTTTGAATGTGAGAAAGAAAAGGAGGCGCCGTTGTTATCTGATCATTCTCTCCGTAGAACACCACATGCTGGGATTGCTTCCAGCCACCGCCCTCCATCGCCTGCTGGCTTATCGTCATCCTGTAACCAAATTGGTAACTGGCTGGACAAAAATCACCCTTGCAGAGCACTTCCTCTTTTACCAGCTGCTTTCCTTCCCTGCTCGGACACACTGAAATTCGACCGTCACTTTCAATATCAAGCTGTTGAAGGGCGAAATTCCCATCACCATTTGTTCCCATGTTTTGCACTACGGACAGAAGCGCAGGAGGGAGTGGGTTTTCAGATTGCTGATATCGGCAGGTCAGGCCTCCCGCACGCACATCATCGCCTGTTCCCCATTGACCATCATTACCGGGATCCACAACAAACCGGGAGCGAATGACATTGCCCGCACTGTAGTCGAAAACCTGCATTCCTTTAACCGTGCCACCCTCCCGGTAGGTCACGGTATCAGGAACTGGCGCATAGGATCCGGTAACGGATTGACCATCACTGCTTCCGCCACCACCGCAGCCGGTGATCAGGACTGAAAAAACCACCACAAGGTTGAACGTTCCAGCTTTCGTTTTTCCTCTCACACCTGTTTTCCCCCACATAATTTGTACTAAAAAATCTGTGCGCCGCCCGCAAAGAAGCCTTCAGCAATGATCACCGCCGCCATGGAATCCACTCGGCTATCGGCCTGACGAATACCGGTTCGCTCGCGGGCTTCACGGGTACTCAGGCGCTCATCCACCAACCACACCTTCATGCCGAACCGGCCTTTCAAACGGCCCGCAAATTTCTTCGCCCGCGCCGTGGATTCACTTTCACTGCCATCCATGTTCAACGGCAAACCCACCACCAGCCCTTCCGGCTCCCACTCTTTCAACAAGGCAGCAATGTCGTCCCAGTTGGGTTGAGTGTTCTTGCAGGGCAGGGCTTTTAATGGTGTGGCAGTGCCCAGCAGACTGTTGCCACTGGCCACGCCGATTTTGTGTGTGCCGTAGTCAAACGCGAGAATCATGGAAGGCCTAATTGATAATTGAGAATGGAT
>NZ_DEXN01000003.1:120481-121352 GCF_002364155.1 Alcanivorax sp. UBA3183 | reverse complement strand
CCATTATCAACTATCAATTGCTTATTCAGCTGTGCCCCGCCTGGGTCGCAATCAGACTCATGTCCACGCCGATACGAGCCGCGGCGGCTTGCCAGGTTTGTTCGAAGGGGGTGTCGAGAACGAGCTCACGGCTTGCCGGGGTGCTGAGCCAGGTGTTTTCCACCAGCTCCTGCTCCAGTTGACCGGCGTCCCAACCGGCATAGCCCAGGCAGATCAGCGATTGCTCCGGCCCTTCGCCGATGGCAATGGCTTCCAGAATATCGCGGCTGGTGGTCAGCATCAGGCCATCGCTGAGCGGCACACTGGATTGCCAATGAGTCGACGCCGCATGCAGGACAAACCCCGCCTCTTGCTGAATCGGCCCACCTGCCACCACCCGGTGACGCTCGGACGGCGGGACTTCAATCTCGATATCCATGTCGCTGAGAATATCACCCAGACTGATCTGCACCGGGCGGTTGAGGGTCAGCCCCATGGCCCCCTCGCTGCTGTACTCAACGATATAGGTGACGGAATGTTCGAAGTTGGGGTCAGCCATCTGCGGCATGGCCACCAGCAACTGATGTTTGAGGGTCGTATTGTCCATGGGAACAGTATCCGGGGCAGGAGGGAGCGCTGCAAGCGTCGGGAGGCTAGATAGGAGCCCTTTCCCGGTATCGGGCAGATTCCCTGCAGGGCGAAACGTAGCGAATACGCCTCTCAAGGTGCGAATGTAGGAGCACCTCTCGAGGTGCGAACCGCGCTTGCGCGGAAATCGTCCGCAGGACGATCAAGCCTGTCAGCAGTCGACTGGTCTCTTAGAAAGATCCGGTGGTGGCCGTTGCACGTTTCCTTCGCTGTTGCTCGGATTCGCACCTCAAGAGGTGCTCCT
>NZ_DEXN01000003.1:96041-120372 GCF_002364155.1 Alcanivorax sp. UBA3183 | reverse complement strand
GTAGCTCGTAGCTCGTAGCTATTATTTCGACGACACCCGCTGGTTTTTGTCGAACTTCCAGGTGCGGATGATTTCCAGCACATCCATGTTCTTGCGCATCTCTGGAGTGAAGGCATCGAAGGGGGCCGCGAGGCGCACACTCTGGATGGCGGCCTGGTCCAGGAACTTGTGGCCGGAGGATTTCAGCAGGCGTACTTCCTTGAGCTGGCCATCCTTCTGGATCGCTACCACCAGCCGCACTGCACCGAAGGTATTACTGTTCAGCGCCCGGGACGGGAAGTTGCGGGTGCCCATGGCCTCCACCTCGCGACGGAAGTTGTCGATGTACTGGGCTTCGTAGTGGGCCTTGGCGGATACCGAGGTCAGGCGGCGAATGCGCGGACGTTTCGCATAGGCCTGTTTCTGGGCATCCAGGCGGGCCTGCAGGCTGGCGATCTCGCGGCTCAGGTCCTGCAGGTTCTCCTGCTTGGCTACCTTGAACGGTTTGGGATCGGTTTTCTCCTGCTCGTCCGCCTTGATTTGGTGATCGCTGGTACGGGCGGTGGTGATGACCAGCAACTGGGACTGGCGGTCACGACGCTCACGGGTGGTCTTTTCCTTGAGCTGCACCTTGTCCAGCTTGTTGTCGGCGAAATCCACCTGCTCGGTGGTGGTCAGCTCCTGCTTCTCGGCCAGATCGCCGGAACCCTGCTGGTTGCTCTGGGCAATAAAGTCCGCCTCATCCGGCTCGTCATCGCTGCGATGCTGGGACAGGGTGACTTCCAGGGTATGCGGGGCGGCGCGCTGCTTCTCGGGGGCAAAGCTGACCCCGAAGATGAGAATGCCGTGGAACGCTAACGCCAGGAACACCGTAAAGGTGAGGCGGTCGGAGGCGCTGACGGGTGAATTGGCTGCCATGATTTCTTCTTTTTGTTACTGCCTTTAAACGGCCAGGGAGTGTGCCCCGGACCGTACTCATCGTCTATGATGGCTGCCGCAACTCCAGCAACATGTCGAACAGCTGACCGGCAATGTTGATGCCGAAGATCGCGTCCAGCTCGCGAATGCAGGTGGGACTGGTCACGTTGATCTCGGTGAGATAATCACCGATCACGTCCAGGCCCACGAAATACAGCCCCTTGCGCTTGAGCGTGGGGCCCACCTGCTCACAGATCCAGCGATCGCGGTCGGTCAGCTCGCGGCCCTGACCAGTGCCGCCGGCGGCCAGATTGCCACGCAGCTCACCTTCCTTGGGGATCCGCGCCAGCGCATAGGGCACCGGCTCGCCATTGATCATGAGGATGCGCTTGTCGCCCTCGGTGATCTCCGGCACGAAGCGCTGAGCCATGATCGGCGTCTTGCCGTGCTGTGTCAGCACCTCGATCACCACCGAGATATTGGGGCTGTCCTGGCGCACCCGGAAGATATTGCTGCCACCCATGCCATCCAGTGGCTTCATCACAGTGTCACCGAACTCCCGTACAAAATCGCGCAGCAGCCCGGACTGGCTGGAGACCAGCGTCGGAGCACAACACTGCGGGAAGTCAGTGGCGAACAGTTTTTCGTTACTGTCGCGGACACTGCCAGGCCGATTCACCACCAGCACGCCTTCACGCTCCACCTTTTCAAGCAGGTAGGTGGCGTAGATGTACTCCGCATTGAACGGCGGGTCCTGGCGCATCAGGATAATATCCAGATCGGCCAGATCGTAATTCACGGCGTCGGCCAGACGGTACCAATCGTCGTTATTGTCGGTGACGGACAGTGCCCGAGTGGCCGCAAAGGTGCGACCATCTCGCACGTATAGATCCGCCGGCTCCATGTAGAGCAATGACCAGCCACGTCGTTGCGCTTCCAGCAGCATGGCGAAGGTGCTGTCTTTCCAGGGTTTGATTTTGGCGATGGGGTCCATCACCACACCAATACGCAGACTCATGGGGTCTCCACAGACATCGGGATCAGGCCGGGCAATGTTAGCAGCGCTGACTGCCCACCGCTATGCAGGGATGCGCGGGGCATTTTCTCAAGTTTCATAGGGTCTTATAGATTGATTGTAGAATCTGTGTTAAAAACTTCGCTTGGGCTTGTCTCGCTACACCCCCGCCCATCGAATTACTAGAAAGGCCAAAAATTACAATAAGTTGCGGCCAACAACGGTTCACGGTTAAAGGCAGTTTCCATGACTGACAATTTCCAAGACCTCAAGGTAATGGTGATCGACGATTCCAAAACCATCCGTCGCACCGCGGAAACCTTGTTGAAGAAAGCAGGTTGTGAAGTGATCACCGCCACCGATGGCTTCGATGCCTTGGCCAAAATCGCCGACAGCAAACCCAATATCATCTTCGTCGACATCATGATGCCGCGCCTTGACGGGTATCAGACCTGCGCCCTGATCAAGAACAACAGTGCCTTCAAGGCCACCCCGGTGATCATGCTGTCATCCAAGGACGGCCTTTTCGACAAGGCCAAGGGGCGGATAGTGGGGTCCGACGAGTATCTGACCAAGCCGTTTTCCAAGGACGAGCTTCTCGGCGCGATTCGACAGCATATCAGCGGTTAAGCGACAGCGTCTCTGAGCCTGAAGAGGATAAGATGGCACGTATTCTGATTGTGGATGACTCTCCCACCGAAACCTACAAGTTGCGGGAGATACTCGAAAAGCACGGCCACGAGGTGCTCGAGGCCGCCAATGGAGCCGATGGCGTCGCCATGGCCCGCTCCGAGCTGCCCGAACTGGTTCTGATGGATGTGGTAATGCCGGGCCTTAACGGCTTCCAGGCGACCCGCCAGCTCACCAAGGGTGCCGATACCGCGCACATTCCCATCGTCATCGTAACCACCAAGGATCAGGAAACCGACCGTGTCTGGGGTAAACGCCAGGGCGCCAAGGACTACCTGACCAAACCGGTGGACGAGGATGTGCTCCTGCAAACTGTCGAGCGCATGCTGGCCGACGGCTGATATTCGGAGCCCCTGATGAGCGCAACTGCTTCCGCCGCCTATATTCAACTGGCCGACTACAACCGTCGCTGCCGCGAGCAGGCCAAAGACCTGCCTATGCAGCAGGATGCGGTCAGCTACTGGAGCGGCGTGGGCTTTGTGATGGATGGCAAGAAATACGTGGCACCGCTGGATGAGGTTTCCGAAATCCTCTCGGTGCCGGCCTACACCCGCATTCCCGGCGCACGCAGCTGGATGAAGGGCGTGGCCAATGTCCGGGGCCGGCTGATGACCGTGATGGATCTCAGTGGCTTTCTGGAAAAGAATTCGCCGGTCCAGGAAAAGCGCCGACGGTTGCTGGTCCTGGACCAGGATGACTTGTACACCGGCATGACGGTGGACGAGGTACTGGGGATGCAACATTTCCCCATTGATGAATTTGTGGAATCACTGCCGGTCAGCGATGCCAGCGTCACACCTTTTGTGCGCGGCGCCTACCGGCGGGACGGGGAGTACTGGTCCGTGTTCAGCCTGACCCGGCTGGCAGAGGATCCGCGCTTTATGCAGGTCGCCCGCACCGGCTGAGCTGTATATAAGCATTTGGGGTACATAAGAAGAGCGAACGCCAGGCCAGGAGCCAGACTATGAAGTTCAATTCGGGAGCAATCTTTGACAAATTGCGGGGGGGCGCGGAAGGCAGCACGCTGAATATCGCGCTGTACATCGGCCTTGCCGTCTTTATCGTTCTGGCGGTGGTGAATTTCCTGCTCTCCGCAACCACGGCGAACCAGGCCCAGGAGAATATTACCCTGGCCTCTGATATGCGGGTTATCTCCCAGCAGATCGCCAAAAACTCCCTTGAGGCCGCTGCCGGTAACGCCGACGCCTTCGAATTGCTGGCCAAATCCCAGCAGAGCTTTCAATCCGCCTGGGATGACGTTAAAGACGAACCGGTCGACAATACCGAGGTGAAAGAACGTCTGAGCAGCCTGTGGTCCGAAGTGAACAGCAACGCGGGCATCATCCTGCGCGGGGAAGATACGGTTCTGGATCTGCACGAAGTGGCAGACACCCTGGCCCAGACCATTCCTTCCCTGCAGGCAGAATATGAAGGCGTGGTGGACATTCTGGTGGCCACCGGCGCTGAGCCGGATCAGATCGCCTTTGCCCAGCGTCAGTCCCTGCTGGCCGAACGGATTCTCAGCTCTATTTCCAAAGTGCTGGAAGGTGGCGACGGCGCGGTGATTGCGGCGGATGCCTTTGGTCGTGATGCCAGCCTGTTTGGCCGGGTCATGAACGGCATGATCGAAGGCGACGAAGCCATGGGCATTGACCAGGTCAACGACCCGGATGCCCTGGATTACCTGGCCGAGATTGCCGACCTGTTCGACGAATTCGTTAACCAGTCCGTGGATGAAATCCTGGAAACCGCTCCCGAACTGTTCCAGGTACGTAACGCGGCCGACACCATCTTCCTTCGCTCCCAGGATCTGCTGCAGGAATCCAGCAACCTGAACACCCAGTTTGAAGGCTCCACCAACACCTTCTTCCCGTCAGTGACCCTGGGTGGCTTGTCTGCTGCCATCGCGGTACTGCTGTTCTTCCTGATCATGGCCCAGCGTAACCGTCAGGCGGCAACGCTGAAGGACGAGCTGGAAAGCGAGAACCAGCGTAACCAGGCGGCGATTCTGCGACTGCTCGACGAACTGGGTGACCTGGCGGACGGCGACCTGACCGTACAGGCGACGGTAACCGAGGACTTCACCGGTGCCATCGCTGACTCCATCAACTACTCCATTGACCAGCTGCGCAGCCTGGTACAAACCATCAACAACTCGGCGGTACAGGTGGCCTCGGCCGCCCAGGAAACCCAGTCCACGGCGATGCATCTGGCCGAAGCCTCCGAGCACCAGGCCCAGGAAATTGCCGGCGCCTCCGCCGCTGTGAACGAAATGGCGGTGTCCATTGACCAGGTATCCGCCAACGCCGCCGAATCGGCGGCGGTAGCGGAACGAGCGGTAGCCATCGCCAACAAGGGCGCCGAAGTGGTACAGGCCACCATCCACGGCATGGACACCATTCGCGAACAGATCCAGGAAACCTCCAAACGGATCAAGCGTCTGGGTGAATCCTCCCAGGAAATTGGCGACATCGTATCCCTGATTAACGACATTGCCGACCAGACCAACATCCTCGCCTTGAACGCCGCCATTCAGGCGTCCATGGCCGGTGAAGCCGGGCGGGGCTTCGCGGTGGTAGCGGATGAGGTACAGCGACTGGCGGAACGTTCCGCCGCCGCGACCAAGCAGATCGAGACCCTGGTAAAAACCATTCAGACCGATACCAACGAGGCGGTAATCTCCATGGAAGCCACCACCGCCGAGGTGGTAAAAGGGGCCCGTCTGGCGCAGGACGCTGGTGTGGCACTGGAAGAAATTGAGAACGTATCGAAAACCCTGGCGGACCTGATCCAGAACATCTCCAACGCGGCGCGCCAGCAGGCAGCGTCTGCCGGTCACATTTCCAACACCATGAACGTGATCCAGGAAATTACCTCGCAGACCTCCGCCGGTACCACCGCGACTGCGCGATCCATTGGTAACCTGGCCGAGATGGCGCAGGAGATGCGTAACTCTGTTGCCGGCTTCCGCCTGCCGGAGCACTCCTGATCCGGCTCGCGCCGGCTAAAGGAGTGATGCTATGGGTGCTGCAGTGACAGACCGCTGGTCCATCAAAAGCACGCCCGCCATGGATGCGGAGCAGTTCCAGCTATGGCAGGCGTTGCTGGAAGAGCGCACCGGCATGACCCTGTCCAACGAGCGCAAGACCTTCCTCGAAACCAGCTTGAGCATTCGTATGCGCGAGCTGGGCATCGAAGACTACGACACCTATTACGAACACCTGATGGTGGGCTCCACAGAATCCCGGGCCATGGAATGGTCGGTACTGGTAGACCGGCTTACCGTGCAGGAAACCAGCTTTTTCCGCCACCCAAGCTCCTATGCCCTGGTGGAGGAATTCGTACAGCGCTTCAAGGCCGAGCAGCCCGACGGTGCCAGCCTGGATGCGTGGAGCGTGGGGTGCTCCACCGGCGAGGAAGCCTATTCCCTCGCCATGATGATCAATGAGCAGCTCAACGGCGGCGGCCGCAAACTATTCTACGGAATCACCGCCACCGACATCAGCCTGCCCACCCTGGCCAAGGCCCGCAAAGGGGAATACCCGGCGCGCCGGGTACTGCAGGTGGACCCGCTACTGCGGGAGAAATATTTTCAGCCCTGCGGCAATGAACAAACTCTGGCCGTGACGCCAGTATTGCGTGAGCGCATCTGCTTTGCCCGGCTCAACGTGTTGGATCTGAGCAACGCGCCAATGAACGACATGGATCTGATTTTCTGCCAGAACATGCTGATCTACTTTCGCCGCTGGCGGAAACGCCAGATCGTCAACCGTCTGGCGGAACGACTCGCTCCCGGTGGCATTCTGGTGCTCGGTCCCGGGGAAGTGACCGACTGGCAACATCCGGATCTGGAACGTATACATTTCGCCGATACGCTGGCCTTCCGGCGCTGTAGATAAGCGCTGTAGATAATAAAAAAACCTGCCCGCAGTGACGGCAGGTTTGAGTATGACAGGAGACGTCATGAGTGACCGTCACGACTATCTGGCTCTGGACTGGGTTCGCGGGGAGATCCAGGAAACCCTGAACCAGGCGCAGCAGGCACTGGAAGCGTTCGTGGATACCCCGGACGACGCCACCCGCATGCGTTTTTGCCAGGCCCATCTGCACCAGGTGTACGGCACCCTGCAAATGGTGGAGTTCTACGGTGCTGCTCTGCTCGCCGAGGAAATGGAAAAGCTGGCCCAGGCCCTGCTTGAAGGCCGGGTAGGCAATGTGGGGGACGGCCAGGAAACCCTGATGCGGGCCATCTTGCAGCTGCCCCCCTATCTGGATCGGGTAGCCACCAACCGTCGTGACCTGCCGGTGGTGCTGCTGCCGCTACTCAACGACCTGCGCGCCGCCCGCGGCGAACCGCTGCTGTCGGAAACCGCCCTGTTCAAGCCGGACCTGACCGACGCCACCGGCAGTGGTCAGATACCGGATGACCTGCTCAACGATCCCCGTTTTATTCAGCTGGCCAAGAAAATTCGCCAGATGTTCCAGATTGCCCTGCTCGGCGTGCTGCGCAACGACAACATGGGTGAGAACCTGGGCTATATGGCCAAGGTCTTTAGCAAACTTGAGCAAGTCACTGGTGACGCTCCGCGTGCCCCGCTATGGGCCATCAGCAACGCCCTGGTGGAAGGCCTATCGGAAGACGCCATTACCCTGGGCACCTCGGTAAAACTGATGCTCGGTCATGTGGACCGCAACCTGCGTGAACTGGTCATCGACGGCGCCAATAGCCTGAACCAGCCGGCGCCCACCGAACTGATCAAGAACCTGCTTTATTACGTGGCCAAGGCAGAGGTAGACAGCCCGCGCATTCGCGATGTCAAAGCCCGTTTCCGCCTGGACGATGCACTCCCTTCCGATGACCTGGTCAACGCAGAACGGGCCCGCATGACCGGCCCGGATGCCGAAGCCATGAATTCCGTGGTGAAGGCCCTGTCCGAGGAAATCACCACCGTCAAGGATGCCCTGGAAACCTTCGTCCACAGTGGCGAAAGCGACGCCAGCAAACTGCAGCCGCAGACGGTCACCCTGAAACAGGTAGCCGACACCGTGGCAGTGCTTGGCCTTGGCCAGCCTCGCACCCTGGTAGAAGAACAGCTCCACGCGGTGGAAGACATTGTCGCCGGCAAACGTCCCGCCGAACGCGAAACCCTGATGGATATCGCCGGCGCCCTGCTTTATGTGGAAGCCACCCTGGCGGGTATCAGCGGCGGTGACCGTCGCGGCAAGTCCTACCCCGGCGACCAGAGCGACATGCCCGGCCACGTGGGCCAGGCCATGGATGCGGTACTGCGCGAATGCCGTGCCGGCCTGGAAGAGGCCAAGGACGGCATCGTCGAGTTCATTGCTTCCCAGTGGAACCCGGAGCACCTGGAGCCGGTGCCGGAGCGACTCAATGCCGTGCGCGGCGGTCTGGAAGTGATCCAGCTCAGCAAGCCTGCGGTGATTCTGCGCCAATGCGTGCTCTTCATTCAGGAAAAGCTGCTTGACGCCGACCAGCCCAAACCGGACTGGCGCAGCATGGACACCCTGGCCGATGCCATCACCTCGGTGGAGTACTATCTGGAACGTCTCAGCGACGATCCGGAAACCACCGACGATATCCTGCAACTGGCCCGTGCCAGTGTGGACGCTCTCGGCTACCCGCTGGAGCAGGGCAGTGATTTCGGCAATGACCAGTTCGAAGTGGAACGCATTGAGCTGGACGCAGAGGCCCGGACTGACAGCCACACCGTCGACGAGTCCATCTCTTTGCATGCTGAGCCTGATGCCGACGACAGTCTCGACGGCGACGATCTGCATGAAGACTTCTCTTTGGAAGAAGCTTTCGACGACAGCAACGATGCCCTGCAGGGCAGCCTCGACAAAGGCGACCGCACTCTAGAAATTACCGGGCCGGCCTCCACCGAACAGGAAACACAGTCCGCTTCGCAGGAATCCGACGACGAGCCGCAACCGGTCGCCGAGAGTCCCTCTGACGATGATGACGATCTGATCGATGACGAAATCATCGAAATCTTCCAGGAAGAAATCAGCGAAGTCCTGGACGCGCTGGATGAATATTTCCCGCGCTGGGCCGCCAACACCAGCGATGAGGAATCCCTGGTGGAATTCCGTCGCGCCTTCCACACTCTGAAAGGCTCCGGCCGCATGGTCGGTGCCAGCACCGTGGGCGAGCTGGGCTGGTCCGTGGAGAACATGCTTAACCGGGTCATTGACCGCAGCATTGAACCAACTTCGGTGCTGATTGCGCTGGTACAGGAGGTGCGCAATCGCGTTCCCGCTCTGGTGGATGCCTTTACCCTGCGACAGCCAGACCCGTTCGATGTGCAACCGCTGGCCGACGCCGCCGACACCCTGGCCGCCGGCGGCCAGATTGATCAGGTACCGGCCATCACTGGCAGCGAAACCAGCAACGCTGACAACCAGACCGACTTTGCTGCACTCGGCGATGACACGGAAAGCGACGACACGCTGGAAATCCCCTTGCCCGCGGACAGCGATTCGTTCGCGGAAAGCAGCACCGACAATGACGATAGCCTGTCCATGGAGGATCTGGCTGCCTTCAACGACGCCTCCGACGATAGCGATGCCCACCTTGCCTGGGAAGACAACGACGATATCGATGATGGCGCCATCGAATTCAGCCTGCCTGATGAAGAAGCAGCCGAACCCGCCAGCGAAACCGCGTCCGTAGATAGCGACAGCGCCGACAACGGTATCGACAGTCTTTCTGACATTCCGGACATGAGTGACGGTGACGACGCCGCAGCGGATGCCGACGGCGAGGAGGGACCCGACCCGGTGCTGCTGGAGATCTTCGCCAGCGAAGCCCGTCGCAACCTGGCACTGATAGATGAGTGGCTGGACACCGTAGACCCGGATTTATCCGAACACACCCTGGACGACAGCGTCCACCGCGCCCTGCACACCCTCAAGGGCAGTGCCCGCATGGCGGAAATCGAAGCGGTGGCGGAAGTGGCGGAACCGGCTGAAAAACTGGTCCGCGACCTGATCAGCAGCAACCGCCGGATAACCACCCAGCAGGCCGGACTGCTGCGACAGGCTCATCGCCTGGTGCTCAACAACCTGGAACAGCTCGCTCAACCCCATCTGCCCGGCGCCGATGCCCTGATCGCCGCGCTACAGCAACACCGCGACGGGCTGGCCGACCAAAATGACTCCGGCCCGGATCCACACATCCTTTCCGTGTTCCTTTCCGAAGGCATGGACCTGATCGTGGACGCGGAACAACTACTGGACCAGTGGGCCCAGCATCCGGAACAGACCGAAGAGCTGGTAAAACTGCGCGACGAACTGCAACTGCTTTCCAGCAGCGCCACCACCGCCGGTCTCAACGAAATTCACGCCCTGGCCGCGGCCCTGGCCGCCTGCTACAGCGCGGTGGAATCCGGCCGCCTGGCTTGCAGCGAACAGATGCTGTCGCTGGCTGGTGAAGGCCAGGATGCTCTGGTCAACATGATGGACTGCCTGGCCGCCGGCCAGACCGTGCGCCCGGAACTGGGGCTGGTGGATTCGCTTCACGAACTGGCAGAAAACAGCGGCCCGGACGGCGATGGCCCTGGCCCCGGCGGACGTTCACCACACTGGGACGATGCCTTCTCTCACAGCAGCGCGGATCCCCAGGCTGTGGATAGCACCCCGGATACCAACAGCTGGGCCAGCAGTGGTGAATATCAGGCCCACATGGATCCGGAACTGGTCAGCCTGTTCCTGGAAGAGGCCGAAGAGATTCTGGAATCCGCCAGCCATACCCTGGACCAGTGGGAACAGGGAGATGCCGGCAACGTGGATGGTCTGCAGCGGGACCTTCACACCCTCAAGGGAGGGGCCCGCATGGCCGCCGTGGCCCCGGTGGGCGATCTGGCCCACGAACTGGAAAATCTCTACGAAGCGCATCATAACGGCCAGCAACAAACGGACCCGGCCCTGTTTGCCCTGTTGCACCGTTGCCACGACCGGCTCGCCGAAATGATCGACGCCCTGCGCGGCGGCAGAACCCCGGAAGACGCCCCGGAACTGGTCAGCACCATCCAGGCCTTCCTGCGCGGCGACCGCGAGGTCAGCCACACGCCGGACTCCAGCGCCACCCTCGACAGTGAACCCCAGGCTCACGAAGCCGCTTCCGACTTTGCCGAAGACACCGGCAGCCCCGCGCCCGTTGCGGTTGAGGACGCGCCCGCCTCTCCGGCGCCCCCTCAACCGGAGCGTGACCCGGAGCTGGTAGAAATCTTTCTGGAAGAAGCCGACGAGATTCTCGAATCCGCCGGCAGCAGCCTGGAGCAGTGGATCGGCGAGCAGGACAACCTGATCGAACTGCAATCCCTGCAACGCGACCTGCACACCCTCAAGGGTGGTGCGCGCATGGCGGAAGTCAGCGAACTGGGCGATCTGGGCCACGAGCTGGAAACCCTTTATGAAGGCCTGGCGCAAAGCCGCCTGGCCATTGAACCGACCCTGTTCGATCTGTTGCATCGCTGCCATGACCAACTGGCGGAAATGGTAGAGGCACTCAAGGCCGGCCGACCGCTGCCCCAGGGCGACACCCTGATCCAGGCCATTCACGGCTATGTGGCAGACCCGGCAGGATTCAGCCTGCCTGCTATTGCTTCTGCCGCACCAGCGCCAACAGAAGCGCCGCCACCGGCGACCACCAGGCAGGAGGCGCCGGCTACCAGCGAACATGCGGACGACGACTACAGTGACTGGGAATCGGACAGTGATCCGGAAATTCTGGAAATTTTCCTGGAAGAGTCCGATGAACTGGCGGAAATCATTGATGCCTGTCTGACTTCCTGGAAAGACCATCCGGAAAGCACCGATTTCACCGATGACCTCAAGCGCGCCCTGCATACCCTCAAGGGCGGTGCGCGACTGGCCGGCCTGAAGCCGCTGGGCGACATCAGCCACGACTTCGAAACCTACCTGCTACAGCTGGAGAGGCGCCGCGAAGCGCCCACCCAGGAAGATTTCCAGCCCATGATCAACTGGTACGACCAGATTGTCCGGGGCATGGAGTCGGTGGCCCGTAGCGCCCGCCGCCAGCCCGCCGCCGCCCCGCAAGAGAGCAGCACGGCCCTGGCGCCGGCAGCCGAGAAGCCACAACCGCAACAGCCGAAACAGGATGACCGCCGCCAGCGTCAAAACCAGGCGCAACCCCAGGAAATGGTGCGGGTCGGGGCCGATGTACTGGAAGCGCTGGTGAATCTGGCCGGGGAAACCTCCATTAACCGCGGTCGGGTAGAGCAGGGGATTTCCGAGTTCACCTTCAACGTGGAGGAAATGGGCAACACGGTACAGCGCCTCTACGAACAGCTGCGCCGTCTGGATTCGGAAACGGAAGCGCAGATCATGTCCAATTATCAGCAGGGCGTGGAACGGGGCGAAATCGACGAAGACTTTGATCCGCTGGAAATGGATCAGTACTCCGAGCTGCATCAGATCACCAAGCAGCTGTCGGAATCCGCCTCGGATTTGCTGGATCTGAAGAACACCCTGCTGGACCGCACCAAGGACACGGAAACCCTGCTGCTGCAGCAATCGCGGATTAACACCGAGCTACAGGAAAAACTGATGCGCACCCGCATGGTGCCCTTCAGCCGCCTGGTACCACGTCTGCGCCGTATCGTCCGGCAGATTTCCGGTGAAGTGGACAAACGGGTGGATTTCGATGTGCTCAACCCGGAAGGCGAACTTGACCGCTCCCTGATGGAACGGGTGGTGGCGCCCCTGGAGCACATGCTGCGTAACGCCGTGGATCACGGCATCGAAACCCGTGAAGGTCGCCAGAGCGCCGGCAAGAACGACTCCGGGCGCATCAACCTGGAGCTGGGCCGCGAAGGTGGCGAGGTAGTGATTACCCTGTCCGACGACGGCAAGGGCATCGACACCGACGCAGTGCGCAAGAAAGCCGTGGAACGCGGCCTGATCGCCCCGGACGCGCAACTCTCCGAACAGGAAATCCAGCAGTTCATCTTCCATGCCGGCTTCTCCACCGCCGCCGCTGTCACGCAGATTTCCGGCCGTGGCGTGGGCATGGACGTGGTGGCCAGCGAGATCAAGCAGATGGGCGGCTCGGTGACCATCGATTCCCACAAGGGGCAGGGCACCCGCTTCATCATCCGCCTGCCGTTTACCCTGGCCATGAACCGGGCGCTGATGGTGAAAGCGGCGGAAGATACCTACGCCATCCCGCTCAACCAGATCGAAGGCATCGTGCGTATCAGCCCCTTCGAGCTGCAGCACTATTTCGAGGAAGACAACCCGGTCTACACCTATGTGGGCCAGGATTACGAACTGCAATACCTCGGCAATTTCGTCCATGGCACCCGCAGCCCGCACCTGGAAAACCACACCACCCCCATGCCGGTACTGCTGATCCGCAGCACCGAACACACCGTGGCCATTGTGGTGGACAACCTGGTGGGCTCCCGGGAAGTGGTAGTGAAATCGGTCGGCCCGCAGCTGGCCTCGGTGGCCGGCATCAGCGGCGCCACCATCCTCGGGGATGGCTCCGTGGTGATCATTCTCGATATCCACTCGCTGATCCGTGCCGCCCACGTGCAGGTGCCGACCCTGGGTGTCACAGACATTCCGGTATTGCCCCAGGAACCGGTGCCAGAAGACGAAGAAACCGAATTCAAGCGCGATACGCCACTGGTCATGGTCACCGATGACTCGGTTACCGTGCGCAAGGTGACCACTCGCCTGCTGGAGCGCAACGGCTACGAAGTGGTCACCGCCAAGGACGGCATGGATGCCATCGCCAAACTGGAAGATATCCGCCCGGATGTGATGCTGCTGGATATCGAGATGCCACGTATGGACGGCTTCGAAGTTGCCACCCACGTGCGCCACGACAGCCGCCTGCAAGACGTGCCGATCATCATGATTACCTCGCGCACCGGCGAAAAACACCGCGAACGGGCCTTCGATATCGGCGTGAACTGTTACATGGGCAAGCCGTTCCAGGAGAACGAACTACTCTCCACCATTCGTGAACTGCTGGGCGAGTTGCAGGAAACAGGTAACGAATGACCGCACCGGGCCGGGTCGGCGTAATCGCCGACAGCACATTGCAGGGCCACCTGCTGTCCAGCGCAGTGAAAGGTCAGGGCTACCAGGTGGTCGTCAACACGGATCCGGAAGCCCTGGAAAAACGCTGGCTGGAAGAGGGGGCTCTGGATCTGTGGGTGGTAGACCTGTCGAGCGAAGACCGCTGGCAGGCTTTTCTGGATAACCTGCTGGAAGACGCTGCTGCACCCATTTTGTTCTGCGATGGTCAGGCCCCGGCGCGCACCGATGCCCGCTACCCGAAATGGGAACGGCGGCTGGTGACCAAGCTGGTGGATTACATCGGCAAGCCGGCAGTGGAAGAGCGGCTGGAAGTGATCCCCCAGCGCCCGCGACAGGTAAAAATCCCCACCCCGAGGGAATTCGAAACCATTCGCCCCGGCGACCGACCCAAGCGGGTCTGGGTACTGGGGGCCAGCCTGGGCGGCCCGGCGGCGGTGAAACTGTTTCTCGACTGCCTGCCGGCCAATCTGCCGGTAGCCTTTGTGCTGGCGCAGCATATCGACGCCAGCTTCCTCGACACCCTGTGCGGCGTGCTGGGTCGGGACAACAACATTGATTGCAAAATAGGCGTGGACGGCAGCGCCCTGCGCCATGGCGAACTGGCCATCGCGCCGGTGGAATACGCGGTGAAATTTCGCCACGACGGTCGCATCCAGTCCACTGGTCAGGCCTGGGAAGGGCCCTATGCACCGTCCATTGATCAGGTGATACAGCACGTGGGCGAGGGCTTCGGTAACGCCTGCGGCGCTATCCTGTTTTCCGGCATGGGCAATGACGGCGCCATCGCCGCCCCCCGGCTGGCCGCCAGTGGCTGCCCCGTATGGGCACAGAGTGCCGATACCTGCGCCGTCAGCAGCCAGCCCGATTCTACCCGTGAGACGGGCTGCGTCAGTTATAGCGGCTCTCCGGAACAGCTTGCACGACAGCTGGTGGAACGGTTAAGAAGAGAATTAAAAGCAGAAGTACAGAAGCCGGGTGCCTGACACGGGCTACTGCATACTCCGGCTTACACTTTGAGGTTAACTATGAGCAGCTTGCCATCCGACATTTCCAGCCTGCTGATCCCCATGCAGGGGCGACCCTGGCTGATCCCCAACATCGTGGTCGCCGAAATCATCCCCCTGCGGCAACCGGATCGGCCCGGTCATGGGCCGGAATGGCTGCTGGGCTGGCTGAGCTGGCGGGATCAGAACATTCCGCTGCTGTCCTTTGAGAAACTCAACGAGTCCGGGCAGATCACCATTGGCCAGGATGCCCGCATCGCGGTACTGAATACCGTGGCCGGCAAGAGCACCTTCTATGCGGTGATCGTGCAGGGGATTCCGCGGATGATGAAAGTGGCCAAGGACGATCCGGTGGAAGAACCGGTAGACACCGGCCCCGCGGAAGCCATGTACATCCAGGTGGGCGGCGACCTGGCGGTGATTCCGGATCTGGATGCCATTGAAGGCGCCGTAGCAGGACTGCGGGACGGCGCATGATCGACAGGGAACGGCTGGCCGCTCTGGCAGCAGAACACCCCGCCCGCGCCGGGGTGTATCGCAATCGGTTCCCTACTCCCCGCCATGGCCTGGGTGCCTTCCTGCGCTGGCAATGGGACACCCGGGGCCAGTTTCCGCGCCATCAGCCTTTCCCTCTGCAGCAGCCGGATCAGCAACGTCTTGCCAACCCGGGACCGCAACCGCAATTGACCTGGATCGGCCACGCCACCTTCCTGTTTCAGCACCGGGGCTGGAATATGATTACCGACCCGGTCTTTTCCGAGCGCTGCTCACCGCTGTCCTTTGCCGGCCCGAAACGGGCGGTGCCGCCAGCCCTTACCGTCGATGATCTGCCGCCGATCAATGCGGTGCTGGTCTCCCACAACCACTACGATCATCTGGATCGGACTTCGGTAAAACAGCTACAGGCCCGGTTTGGTCGCGAGATTCTCTGGTTCGTTCCGACGGGCGTGGCTTCCTGGCTACGTAACCTGGGCGTGGAGCGCATTATCGAACTGGGCTGGTGGCAGAGTGAATACCACGGCCAGGTGGAAGCCTTCTGTCTGCCCGCCCAGCATTTCAGCGGCCGTGGCCCCGGCGATCATAACCGGACCCTGTGGTGTAGCTGGCGCCTGAACTTCCCCGATTTCAGCCTCTATTTTGCCGGCGATACCGGCTACGCCCCGCTATTCGATGAAATTAGCGACATTTTCGGCCCCGTGGACCTGGCCCTGTTACCCATCGGCGCCTATGAACCCCGCTCGTTTATGTCCCCGGTACACATAAACCCGGCAGAAGCGGTTACAATTCACCAGGAGATTCGCGCCCGCCAGTCGGTAGCCATGCACTGGGGCACCTTTGTGCTCACCGACGAGCCCATGGACGCGCCGCCCCGGGCCCTGGCCCTGGCGCTGCAAGAACAACAGATCGATTCCGAGACATTTCGGGTCCCGCAGCATGGCGAGACCCTGACAATTGAATTGCCATCATGAGTAAACAATATCAAGGCCGCCGCCTGTGGTTGGTGGTCCGTCTGCTTGCCTGGCTTCCACTGCCGCTAGTCACCGCCTTCGGGGCTTTTGTTGCCACCCTGATCACGCTGGTGCCACTGCGCTATGCCAGTGCCTACCGGGTGGTGCTGATCAATCTGCTGGCCACCCACCCGGCCATGAGCCTGGCGGACGCCAAACGCATCGGCCGCCAGAGCATGGCCGAACTGGGCCGTACCCTCACCGAATTCAGCCATGTCTGGCATCGCCCGGTGGAAGAAACCCTGGCCAGGATCACCCATATCCACGGCGAACAAGCCTTTCTGGATGCCTGCGCCTGCGAGCGGCCGGTACTCATGCTGTCCTTGCACCAGGGTAGCTGGGAAATCAGCAACCTCTATGTGGGTGACAAGGGCGACCGCGACAAGACCCTGATCATGTACCAGCCCCATCCCGCCACACTGATGGATGCCATGGTCAAGGCAGCCCGGGAGCGTACCGGCTCGGTGCTCATCCCCACCAACAGCCAGGGGGTCAAACAGGCCCTCGCCGCCATGAAGAGCGGCGGCACCCTGGGCATTCTTTCCGACCACAACCCGGGCAACCGCAGCAATCCCTGCGTGCCTTTTTTCGGCTACGAGGTCCCCACCCCGACGCTGATCGACAAGCTGGTGCAACGCTACCGGCCTCATGTGTTCATTGTTTCCTGCATTCGTGGCCAGGGCGGTGTGAAAGACATCCACCTCCACTTCGAATCCGCCCCGGACATCGAACAGGCCAGTGACACCACCGAGATCCTCACCGCCATGAACACCGGCCTGCAGCACTGCATCGACCGCAACCTGGGCCAGTATCAGTGGACCTACAAACGGTTCAAATGGGGCCCCAATGGGCGGCGGCGCTGGTATCGGCAATCCAGGAATCTGCTGGCCCGGATCGCACGGGGCGAAGATCGCAAAGCCCTGGGCCTGCACCCGGACACTGACCAGGATCAGTGAATCCCCGTTAAGCCCCGGTTAATCTTTATCCGGCATACTTCGGTTAATGGAACGGGAGCGCATCATGGCAACAAGACCAACAAGCTGGCATGCATTACACAAAGGTCTTCACTGGCTGGTGGTTTTGTTGCTGGTCATGGTCTGGGGAGCCGTCGAGCTCCATGAGTTCTACGAAAAAAGTGACCCCATGCGCGAATGGTGGAAAATGCTGCACTTTTCCCTGGGACTCACCACGCTGGTTATCATACTGATCCGGCTTTATGGTCGCGTCCTGTACCCGCGCCCGGCACCTATTGGCGCTGCCTGGCAGCATCAGCTATCCCGTCTTGTTCATGGACTGCTCTATGGGGTGCTTCTCGCCATGCCCCTCAGCGGCTTTGCCATGCGCCAGTTCGCCGGCAAGACCATTGAAATATTTGGGGTTTTTAACGTGCCCCAGCTAGCGACGGTCAATACTGACCTGGCCAAACAGATCGCCTTCATCCACAAGGAGGTGCTGTGGACCACGCTGCTGACCCTGATAGCCATCCATGTAGCAGGCGCCCTGTGGCACCATTTCATCGACAGGGACACTACCCTGAAACGCATGCTCCCTGGCAAACACAGCGACTGAGGTAATTGCCCGGCGGCGATGAAGGCGCCACAATTGCCCACCATCCCGATCGCCTGACAACCGGAGCATGCATGACCATCGAAAATGACAAGGTCGTTACCCTGCATTACAGCCTGTTCAACGCCGACGACGGCAGCGAAATTGAAAACTCCCGGGAAACCGGCGAGCCCATGGCGTACCTGCACGGCTACAACAACATCATCAAAGGCCTGGAAAGCGCCCTCACCGGCAAGGCCGTTGGCGACGAAGTCGATGTGACCGTGAGCCCGGAAGACGCCTACGGCGAATACGACAACACCCTGTTCCAGCGCATCTCCCGCAAGTATCTGAAACACGCCGGCAAGCTCAGCCCCGGCAAGGTGGTCACGGTGTCCACCGACGAAGGCCCGCGCATGCTCACCGTGCTCAAGGTAGGCCTGAAAACCGTCGACGTGGACGCCAACCACCCGCTGGCCGGCCAGTCCCTGCGTTTTGTGGTGGAAATCACCGATATCCGTGATGCCAGCGAAGAAGAAAAAGCGCACAAACATGCCCATGGCGTAGGCGGGCATCAGCACTGATCAGCTTCAAGCTGCAACGCGGAGAAGGCCTGATTGGCGCAAAGGCCTTCTCCGCGCCCCACCCCTTTCGCTTATCTCTTTAACTAAATTCCCTTCGCCTGGTCCGCGGCTGACCACCTCTCCCTGCACAGCTGACCTTAACCGCGTTGCAGCTTGAAGCTTGTCGCTTGCGACTTCTGATTTTCAGCCTTTTCCTACCGACTAACCTGTCACCAACGTGCTATCTTAGTTGATCAAAATAATGCACACGCTACAGGGGCACAGGAATGGATCTGCCAGAATACAGTTACTGGATTATCGCCGGGCTCGCCTTTGTGATCGCGGAATTCGCCGTGTCCGGGCTGGTCGTGATTTTCTTCGGGATCGCCGCGTTGCTGGTAGGCAGCCTCAAGTTCCTCGGACTGCTGGATGACACCGCCTGGGAACTGACCCTGTTCGCCCTTACCAGCCTGCTGTTGCTGGTATTCGTCCGTCGCGTGATCAACGACAAGCTGATGGGCAATGAGCGGCCCCGCGGTGAGGGCGAGGCAGACAGTGCCGGCCTGGTCGGTGGCCGCGCCACCGTGGCAGACGCCTTCAACAACGGCGTGGGCACCGTTTCCTACCGGGGCGCCCGCTGGCAGGCACAGTGTGCCCAGCCCCTGCATCCCGGCGACATGGTGCGCATCACCCAGCACGACGGCCTCTGGCTCACCGTAGAGCCCTGGATGCCAGGGCCGCAGACACCACCGGCTGAATGACCCCTATCGCCAACCCGTTTTCATCTCAACTCGCTAGCAATAACAAGGAACCCTATCCATGGCAGGTTTAATTATTTCCGCTCTCATCGCCCTCGGCGTTGTCATTCTGCTCTTCATGGTGATTCGCATCGTGCCGCAGCGGCAGGTGTATGTGGTGGAGCGACTGGGCAAGTACCAGACATCCCTGGAGGCGGGCCTCCACTTTCTGATGCCCTTTATCGACCGGGTTGCCTACAAGCACTCCCAGAAGGAAATCGTCCGTGACGTGCCGCGCCAGAGCTGTATCACCAAGGACAACATCGAAGTCTCCATCGACGGCGTCATGTACCTGCAGGTGATCGACCCGAAAGCAGCAAGCTACGGGGTGGATGATTATGTAATGGCAGCCCAGCAGCTGGCCCAGACCACCCTGCGTTCCGTGATCGGTAAAATTGATCTGGACAAGACCTTCGAGGAGCGCGGCGAAATCAACATGGAAGTCGTACGCGCCGTTGACGAAGCCGCCCAGCCCTGGGGCGTGAAAGTGCTGCGATACGAAGTGGCCGACATCAACCTGCCCGTGTCCATCAAGGACGCCATGGAGAAACAGGTCCGTGCCGAGCGTGAACGTCGCGCCGTGGTTGCCGAGTCCGAGGGTGAGCGCCAGGCTGCCATTAACCGTTCAGAGGGTGATCGCCAGGCAGCAATTAACCGCTCTGAAGGTGAGAAGCAGGAGATGATCAATATCTCCGAAGGTGAAAAGATGAAGCAGATCAACGAAGCGGAAGGTCGCGCCCGTCAGATCGAGCTGATCGCCACTGCTACCGCTGAAGGCCTGCGCCAGGTAGCCGGCGCCGTGAAAGAGGATGGTGGCGAAGAAGCCGTCAGCCTGCGCATTGCCGAGCAGTATGTGTCCGCCTTCGAAAAAGTCGCCAAGGAATCCACCACCCTGCTGCTGCCCCAGGGCCTCAGCGACATCGGTGGCGCCGTGGCCGGCCTGCAGAAAGTCCTCAAGACCGTGGAAAAAACCCCGGCCTGATCCATCCACCTCCAGGAGCTTGCCAACCGCAAGCTCCGCCCTTTCTGTAGGAGCACCGCTTGAGGTGCGAACCGAGCGCAGCGAGGCGACAAAGGCTCAAGACCCGTCGACACTCTCTGGATTTGTCGAGCCTTGAAGCGCCTGATCTCCTTCGTCGATTCCGCGTTGGCACGCGGTTCGCACCTCAAGCGGTGTTATTCGCTGCGCTCACCCTTCGGGCCGCACGGAACTACGTGCGTTACTCCGCTACGCTCCGTTCCTACAGCGGCTTCGTAGATAGCTTCTCTTACCGAGGCTTGCATTCCTTTCACCCCATCCCAATATCCTGAAGATCCCCAAGCCTCAAAGATTCAGGAGCCCCCATGTCCCGCCATTTCGAACAGGCCGACGGCCTCTGTGAAACTCCGGACGATGCCACCCGCGATTTCCTGTTCAACCAGACCATGCTGCGCATCAAGGACCCCGCGGTCAGCATGGATTTCTATACCCGGGTGCTGGGCATGCGCCTGGTCCGCAAGCTGGATTTTCCGGCGATGAAGTTCAGCCTCTACTTCCTGGCCTACCTGGGTGAAGAGGAAGCGCGACAGGTCCCAGAGGACGATGCCAAACGACTCACCTACACCTTTGGCCGTGAGGCCATGCTGGAACTGACCCACAACTGGGGCAGCGAAGACGATGCGGACTTTTCCTACCATGACGGCAATGCCCAGCCCCAGGGATTTGGTCATATCGGCATCACCGTCCCCGACGTTTACGCCGCCACCGAGCGGTTTGAAAAACTGGGTGTCGAATTCGTCAAGAAGCCCGATGATGGCAAGATGAAAGGCCTCGCGTTCATCAAGGATCCGGATGGCTACTGGATCGAGATCCTGCAGGCAGACATGATGGAAAAGCAGCAAAAAGGCGACTAAAAGATGTCACTTTTCTGACAGGCAATCTGTTTTTTTGCTTTCCTCTCTGGCTGTCTCGTATTGTGTAAGGCTCGTGATTTTTGTCCAAGGCCCGGCACCCTCGCCGGGCCCACCTCAGGGGATCACCTATAATGAGTCAGTCTTCTCTTCTTACCAGCGCACAGCGTACTTCTTGCCAGGCCCGATCCGAGCAACCGGCCCCGAACGGCCCTCGTGCCAAGGCATTGCTGGCACTGGACCAGGGCAACACCCAGCAACAGGCCGCCGAACAAAGCGGGCTCAGTCTCGGTCAGGTGCGCTACTGTCTGCGCCGCTTTCGGACTGTGGCTCTGGACATCTTCGACACGGATAGCCCGGCCTCCACCTCTGCTCCGAAGGGCGACAGCAAGACCAAAAAAATTGATAAAGAAAAAAAGAAAACTGGCAAGAAAACCAAAGCCCTGAAACCCGTCAAAGCCAAAAGCGAAAAGTCCGAGAAAAAAGCAGACAAGAAAAGCACCAAGGGCACCAGCAAAAAGACCAAGAAGAGCGACAAGAAGGACAACAAGAAAAAGTCCGGAAAAAAGGGCGACGGCAAAAAAAGCTCAAAGGGCAGCAAGAAGAAGCAAAAGAAATAGCCGAAAATCCCCCACTGACGCGCATGTTACACTTGCGCATCACCACGGATAAGCATGGGGGTTTTCTTGCTAACGCGTCTTCCACCCTGGGTAGAAGTTGGAGCCTTTCTGCTCGCCTTTCTGGCGGGCAGCGTTAATGCGGTAGGGCTGCTCGGCTTCAGCCACCAGTCCGTCTCTCACCTGACCGGCACCTCCTCGCTATTGGGCCTGGCACTGGCAGATCTGGCCCTGAGCAATGCCCTGCACCTGCTTTTCACCCTACTGAGTTTTCTCGCCGGTGCTGCCCTCAGTGGCATGCTGATCACCAGCACCGCCCTGAAGCTGGGCCGCCACTACGGTTTTTCCCTGTTGATCGAAGCCGCGCTGCTGGTCATGGCCATGCTGTCACTGCAACGGGGTAGTGATCTCGGCATCTACCTGGCGTCCATGGCCTGCGGCCTGCAGAACGCCATGGTCACCACCTACAGCGGCTCCATCATCCGCACCACCCACCTGTCCGGCATCTTCACGGATCTGGGCATCATGCTCGGCAACCGGCTGCGTGGCATTCCCCTCAACGGCCGCCGGCTGTTGCTGTTCGTCTTGTTGATTGGCGGTTTCGTCTGTGGCGGAGTGGTGGGAACCCTACTGTTCAGGCTACTGCATTTCACCGCGCTGATGGCCCCGGCCGCCCTGGCTGCATCGCTGGCAGTGGTGTACTGGCGTTATAGCCGCCGCTACCGGTAAAACCTTAATCCCTGTAAAGCTTTGCACCATTGCAGGTGTTGGCACAGACTGCTTTATTCAGAGACCTAGATTGAAAGGTCCGCAAACAAGCTGACACGGTGGTGCGCTATGGGATGGGTTCAGTCTGCCTGGCTCGGTATGCTTATCGCCCTGTTGCTTGCTTGCCAGCCAACGGCAATTTCTCCACCCGCCACACAGTCTATCGGCGAGCAGATTCGTGATCGCTACGAGCGAGCACTGCCGGATCTTCTTCCCAACAAGCAGCGCCATTACGCCACCCGCCTTTACCGAATCACCGGAGACCAGGATTACCTGGCCATCATCTATCAGGAGCTGATCAGCAACGCCGATTCCCTGCAACAGGACCTTAGTCAGTTAGACAACCGCGAGTACCGGCTGAGCCGGGCCAGACAGATCGCCCGTGCCTACCGGGATGACACGGACAAAGACCAGCAGCGCAAACAGCTACTGCTGGCCCACGATGAGATTCCCTTTGCCAAGAACCTGCTCTATTACCTGAACAAGGTGGACCAGCTCGGTCTTGCCGGGAAACCACCCTTTACCCAAACGGGGCAGGGTCTGGATTATCTGCGCCAGGTGGACTTTGCCCGCTTCATCCTCGACCCGGAGGTAATCGCCGCCTACTCTCCGCAGCTGGCCAATATCGTCTATTACCTGCACGACCTGGGTATTCGTGATCTGCGGGAACCCTTTCAGCAGGCCTTTCGCCAGGTATTCCCGGACCAGCCGCCACAACCGGGGCCGGCTCTGGATGCCCGGGTCTATGGCATGACCCATGTGATCATCGCGGCCAGCGGTTACTACCAGAAGCCGATCCGACGTCAGGACTTTGCCTGGATTTTCGACTATCTGGAGCGCCATCACCGTGAGCTGATCGTCCATACCAAAGCGGACATCTATACGGAAATGGCCCTGTGCTTTCTGCTGGCAGGGGAGAGCACCAGCCCGGTTGTCGGGGCCGTTCGCCAGGCACTGGAGCAGCGCTACGACCCACAGGCCGGCATGATCCCTTCGCCGCAGTGGGGCACTGATATGAACAAGGGGGAACACCGCAACGTGCTGGCGATCATGTTGTATCACTGGCCGGAGCAACTGCATCCGGGGCCGGATCTGAGCCGCTACCCGCTTTACCGGGAACACTATTTCGCGCCGCAGTATTAGTCCTTACTCACCGGCACCATCAACCTGCGGGTATCACTGCTGCCAGGCATAGTCCATCTGCCTGGCAGTGTCATCCGCCAGTTTTCGGCTGTGCAGCTTCTCCACCAGATGCAGACTCATGTCGATGCCGGCGGAAATGCCCGCCGACGTGAGGCGATTGCCATCTTCTACCCAGCGGATATTTTCCTGCACATCCAGCGCCGGGAAACGCTGGCGTAAATCAGCGATGTCTTCCCAATGGGTTGTTACCCGCTGATCGGTGAGCAGCCCTGCCTCTGCCAGTAGAAAGGCACCGGTACAAACCGACGTCACCCAGCTGGCAGAATCGCCGGCTTCACGCAGGGCGTTCAGCAAGGCGGTATTGGCCATGGCTGATGTATGTACCCCGCCGCTGACCAGCAATACATCCACAGGCGGGAAGTCGACGAGGGTGAAGTGACTTTTCACCGGGAAGGCACCTCTGGCCATCACCTCACGGTTTTCACTGATCAGGGATACTTGCCAGGGCGGGCTATCACAGAGCCGGGCGGCGGTAGAGAACACTTCATAGGGGCCAGCAAAATCCAGTACTTCGGCATCATCGTAGATCACAATCCCGATTTGTAGCATGGTCATTCCTGATGATTTATTTGGGTGGCAGGGTACGCACAAACGCAAAGGAGTGAGATAACCAGTCATGCAGGGCGGCATCGTCGGCCACCGTATCGGCGTCGATCATCAGCATGCCCTAACAGGCTGTTGAAAAGCCCCTTGCATGCTCAGTCTTTCAGGCTGGCTCGCAATCTAGGCGCAATGTTGAA
>NZ_DEXN01000003.1:95097-95900 GCF_002364155.1 Alcanivorax sp. UBA3183 | reverse complement strand
ACAACAGCTGCACCCTTCAGGCCACGCTGAGTACGCAAAGGGCTTTTCAGCAGCCTGTTAATAGGCCGGCCAGTGAAATCCATCTCGCCGGCTCCTGGCTTAGCAAGCAGGGCACGGTAGGCATCCGGCCCGACTCTGGCCATCAGCCGGTCACCAAGAATGCCGCAACACATGTTGCCGGCAATCATGAAACAAAGGCCACCGAACATGCGCTTTTCATCGGGCAGGGCACCGCTGACTGTCAGCAGTCCTTCGCGCACCCGCAGCGCCAGATCGCTATCAAAGGCCATCAGAACACGGCGCGTAACGCATTGACGGTGAGCCCGATCAGTACCAGTGAAGACAGGGCAAACAACACAAAACGCAGCTCGATCTTGTTGATCAGCGCCTGCAGCACCGAATGCACCACGCGGATACCCACATAGGCCCAGGCCAACGTCAGGTTGATACCGTCACCCTGGCCAAGCAGCGCCAACGACAGGGCCACGGCATAGAACACCGTAGGCTGTTCCATCAGATGATTATAGTTATCCGCTTTCCAGCGAACCCTGGCGGGCAGGGTGCTCATCTGTTCGCCCCGGGGCGCCATCGGGTCCGGTTTCATGTTGGCGGCTTTCATGGCCGGCAATCGGGCCACATACATCCAGAGCCACATGACCATGGTCCAGGCCACCAGTACCACGACCGGGGCAATAATAGGGCTTGTCACTTGCATGTCTTTTCCTCGTACTCCGTCTCAGCTGAAGCGCTCAGACCAGTTTTTCCAGAGCCGCCAGCAGCATGCCAACAAGAAAGGCTGCGAT
>NZ_DEXN01000003.1:67754-94947 GCF_002364155.1 Alcanivorax sp. UBA3183 | reverse complement strand
CAGGCTGATACCCAGCCTGCTGCCGCCCCGCGACTCATTTTATACTGTCGGCATAACTGTCTGATCGCCGCTTTTTTTCCATGCACTTTCAGCGAGCGTTCCACATCTTGCGGTAATCGCATACCGTTTTCCTTCCCTGGTTATGGTTTTATTCTACTGGCTGTTCTTTCATAAGAGTTTCATTCTCAAACCGGACCGCTTATCCATCCCCATTCCTTGAGGGTGATCAGCCAACTCAGCGCCTGCCCATCCAGCCAGTCCCGCAGAGGTGCGGCCTGAAAGCTGAAAACAAATGCGCCAACCAGGGCAATATTTATCACTACTACCAGCCAGAAAATAGTGCGGAAGGGCTGCTTTCGAGTCTTGTGACGGAAAAGCGGGCGCGCCAACAGGGCGCCGGGCCAACCGCCTGCCAGCGATAGAAAGTGCAGGGTATTTTCCGGTACCCGCTGACGTTCGTTAAGCGCCGCTCGCTTGTCCAGTCCGAACATGATAAATGTCAGAACCGCGATAAAAATCAGCAACGGCGACAGAAAAACCCAGAACGCATTTTTCGAGAAAAATAGCCAGAAAGCACCATAGAAAACGGCCACCACAAGCAGCGGCAACAGAAACTCTGGCAACAACAGATGTGCCGGCCGCCAGCACCGTTCCACATCGATGGCACGCACCCCCTTGGCGGCATCGGGCTCTACCCGGAACAGGACCTTGTCTCCGTCTTTCGGACGCGACCGGATTTTTCCGAAGGCAGTGACGTGCACAAAAATGTCCCGCCCTTTTCGGTCGACAATAAAGCCGAAACCCCGGGCATCATCCCAGCGCTTTAGCGTACCGCTTTGTTTTTTCATTTTTTCTTCATGTCAGTGGGATTCAGACCAATGCCAGTTGGGGGTACTCAACAACCCCTGGCCGACGACCTGCGTTTCGCCCAGTTCCTTAGTCAGCTCTACCCCATGGCAATCCGGGTGCTCATTCAGCGCCGCCACCAGCCGATTGGCGTGGCTGACCACCCATAACTGGCTGTGCTGGCTGGCCTGTTTGATCAGGCGGGCCAGTGCCGGCAACAGGTCCGGGTGCAGGCTGTTCTCTGGTTCGTTGAGCACCATCAGTGAGGGTGGCCGTGGGGTGAGCAGGGCGGCGATCAGCAACAGGTAGCGCAGGGTGCCATCAGAGAGCTCCGCCGCCGACAATGGTCGCAGCAGACCATACTGGTGAAACTCCAGCTTCAGGCGACCATCCGGCAACGGTTCGATGTTCAGCTTCGCACCGGGGAAGGCATCTTCGATGGCGGCGTCCAGGGCCATGCTGTCACCCACCTCGCGGATGGTCTGCAGCGCCGCCGCCAGGTCACGACCTTCGTGATGCAGCACCGGCGTGCGGGTGCCGATCTGCACCTGGCGGGCCGGGGCCTCCCGGTCGGTGCGGAAATGATCATAGAAACGCCAGCCGCGAATGCGTTCACGCAGGGCCAGCACCTCCGGCGCCGTGCGCGCATCGGCCACCTGGCTGAACAGACTGTCGAAGGTATTGAGATGGTCGGCCAGGGTTAACCAGCCGTTATCGACACGGGCTTTCACCAGTGGGCCACGCCGGTCCACCAGCGCCGCCGCCGGGCAATAGGCGCCGCCGGCCCAGATAATTTCCCGCTTGATCTCCGGGTCCAGGTTGAAGGCGGTGGTGCTGTCCGGTC
Organism: Alcanivorax sp. UBA3183; assembly: GCF_002364155.1. Taxonomy (NCBI): domain Bacteria; kingdom Pseudomonadati; phylum Pseudomonadota; class Gammaproteobacteria; order Oceanospirillales; family Alcanivoracaceae; genus Alcanivorax; species Alcanivorax sp. UBA3183. Next base: position 93,257 of record NZ_DEXN01000003.1, on the reverse strand, counting down.
GCGGCAGGCCCAGCTCGATCAGATAACCGAAATCCTCATCAGCAAACCCCAGCTTCAGCCGACGGCTATGCTGGCGCGGCCCCCCTTCCACCGGCACCAGCCCCTTGCGCATGGCGGTACTGAGCGTCTCCGGCCCGGCCCAGAAGGTGGATTCCAACCCGCCCTCACTGGCCAGTGCCGCAATCACATCATCCTGGGCCGTGGCTGCCAGCAACCGCAGGGCCCGGTACAGGTTGGACTTGCCACTGCCGTTGGCCCCGGTAATCACATTCAACGGCCCGAGCGGCAACACCAGCTCCAGGGCGGAGCGGTAATTACTGATGGCCAGGGTGGTCAGCATGTCTTGTCCTTGTTGTTATTCAGCGTCTAGCGACTAGCCTCGAGCTACTAGCAAGATGCCGCCACCGATTGGGCGCGGGCACCCGGCCATACGTTACGAGAAACAAGCTCGCGCCTGGTAGCTAGACGCTCGAAGTTAGTCGCTGCTTTCCCACGCCCACAACGCCGCCAGCAAGGCCACCGGCGCCGTCTCGGCACGCAACACCCGATTGCCCAGGGCAAACGCCACAAAGCCGTTTTCCTCCGCCGCGCTCAGTTCCTCATCGGAAAAGCCGCCCTCCGGGCCGGTGAGCAGGGCCAGTTCCGCTGTTCCTTTCAGGGCAGCAGGGGAGAACGGGCTTTTCCCAGGGTGGGCGATCAGTCGCAAGTCTGGCAGATCCCCGATCAACCAATCCTTGAGCGACCTCACACCGGTGACCTGTGGGGGGCGGTTCAGGCCGCATTGCTCACAGGCACTGATGGCCAACTGTTGCCACTGGCCCAGCTTCTTTTCCTGGCGTTCGCCCTTGAGGCGCACTTCGCAGCGTTCGGTATCCAGCACCACGATCTGCGCAGCACCCATCTCAGTGGCTTTCTGGATCGCATAATCCATGCGCTCGCCCTTGATCATGGGGAGTGCCACGGTCACCACCAGGGGCGCTGTGCGGTCATCCGCCACGAACGCCAGCGGCTCCACGGTCACCGCCTTCTTGCCCACGGCAAGGATCCGCGCGGACCATTCGCCACCGTGCCCATTGAATACCACCAGCTCGTCACCCTCCGCCATGCGCAGCACCTTGCCAATATGATGACTGGCATTGGCGCCCAGCTCGGTGGCAATACCGGCCTGAAATTCCTGATCGTCAAAAAAGCGGCGGGCCATGAGGGATCTCCGTCATCAATGGGTGCCAGCGGGAAAAGCAAAAGGCTACCATAGCGCCGGTCGAAGAGACTGCTATCGAGTGAGAGTTTCCATGGGCGAAATCGTTGCCTCCCCGTTCCAGCCCCCCGTGTGGCTGCGCAACCCCCACCTGCAAACCCTGTGGGGGCCGCTGGGCCGTGCCCTGCCTGAGGTGGAGCGGCACAGCGAATGGCTGCCGCTGGCAGATGGCGACCGGCTGCTGCTGGACTGGGCCGGGCCGCAACGCCACCCCGGTCAGCTCACCGTAATCCTGCTCCACGGCCTCTCTGGCTGCAGCGATTCGCACTATATGCGTGGCATTCAGAAGGCGCTGGCCGATGCGGGGGTGCGCTCGGTGGCGATCAACAGTCGCGGTGCCAAGCAGCCCAATGACACCGCCCTGTGCTACCACGCCGGGGAAACCGACGATGTGGATGCGGTGATCGAGCATGTGTTTGCCCAGGACCCCACCGGCAACCGCATCGCCATCGGCGTGTCGCTGGGAGGCAGCCGGCTGCTGAACTGGCTGGCCCACCGGGACAACGGCAAGCTGACGGCGGTGGCGTCGGTGTGCGCGCCCTTGCGGCTGGACCTGTGTGCCAACCGTTTGGACCGGGGCCTGTCGAAACTCTACCGCCAGCACCTGCTGAAGACCTTGCTCGCCCAGCTCAACGACAAGAAACGCCATCTCGACAAAGTGAACCCGCCGGAGGCCAAACGCCTGCACCGGCTGAACATGAACGGCATCCGTTCATTCTGGCGTTACGACGACCAGATCATCGCTCCCCTGTACGGCTTTCGCGGGGCCTACCACTACTATGCCCAATGCTCTGCCGGGCCCAAACTCCTGCAGATCCGCACCCCCACGCTGATGCTGCAAAACCGGGACGACCCCTTCATGACCCCGGAGACCCTGCCGCGCCAGGAAGAACTGGGCCCGGCGGTGACCCAGGAGGTGAGCGAGTACGGCGGCCACGTGGGCTTTATCAACCACGGCCCCCAGCGCTACTGGCTGGAGCAGCGGTTGATGGCATTTGTGCAGGGGTTTGGGTTTCGCTGACAGGCTGCGGGTTCGCCTCACGGCCTGTCACGCCCGTGTAATAGGCGCGAGCTTGCGAGCGTCCTAATTTAAGCGTTTGTTAAGCCGCTACGGCAATTTCGCACTTGTATTAAGATATTTGGACATTGGTAATTTGGCCCACTCATATTCATGCTCTACATATCCAATCACGAACAAAGTAACGACAAGTAATGCTGAAGCAAGAACCCGGAAAAAGAACAACCTTGCTTTTTCTCGCCAGTCATAGCGAGCATCCAACTTAAGTTCTTTCTCCTTTAAAGCTACTTTCCTTGACTCATCAGAATTAAGATCTTCGAAATGATCATAGTAGCGGATAAATTTGACAAGAGAATCTTCAATGTCTTTTTTTAGATAAATAAAATCATCGGCTTCATGAATATCTAATATTTTATTTTTTAATTCTTCAATCGCGTCTTTATCTAGTGCCTTTAACTTTTTCTCGAAGTCCTCTCGCACTTCAGCCCGCGTTCTTTTATCAGGAACAATCGACGAAGGCACTTCATAAGAGCGATTTTCGGTCATGGCATTAAAGCCATTCAGTATACTAGATGGATCAAATCGTCCTGCCATATCCAAACTTCTCCGGCTCTATTCGCTTAACGTGGAGTTAACCAGCGACCAAGACGGCGCGAAGCGGCGTTTTGGGCGTCCGGGTTGAACGCCGGGCTAGGCATTACATTGTACTGCGACGGAAACTGCATGAATAACTTCGGCACAAAGCAAAACAAACGCGTCATCAACTTCCACTAGCGTTGAAATTTCAGAGACATCTCCCTCATTAAAGAAATGCTCATCCGGAAGCATTACTCTGAATGGGAGGATGGCCGCCTTTTGTACCAAAGCCTCATAGCTGCGCCCGTTACCATGTTTGAGGACATTAACTGCAAGCTGAAGGTCCGAGAACCGTTCTTTAAGCGCGACATCGCCTTGGCTCTCTAGGACTAGACCTGCTTTTTGAAATCCATTTTTACATTGTAGTTGATCTTGAAGGACGGCATCGAACATCGAGAACATGCCAACAGCAGAAATAGCTCTTTGTAGCTGTACCATTTGAAGGGTCTTCACCAATGTTGTTGCGGCACTTGTTTGTAGTGCATCAACGGTGCGCTGCTGCGCTTCATTCAGCGCATTCAGACTGAAAGCAGTACTACGCTGAACCAGTTCATTGAATTCGTGCATATCTCTCTTGCGGCCTAACGCCATGCTCAGCCGCCGCGTCAGCGGCCGGACTGGAGCTTCTTGTTAGCTCACTCCTTCTCGATTCTCGGTGCAGGATCAGGTGGATACATTACAGTTATCACATCAGCCTGAACCTCATCTGGAACGTGTGATATGTGCTTCTCATGGCTTGTGTCTTTGACCCAATTGTGAGCTTCAAGGAAACAGTTAAAGCAGAACCATGATGCCGCAACAAAAAGCCAGTTCCCATTAATTATGGAGTGTACACCGATGAAAAAAATTGCGATCAGAAACCCACCGAGCATCCACCGGAACGCGAATAGCATTGCAACGGCTGAACCGTAACTAGAACGCTGTAAATCACGAGAATTAACATAGTCCTTGTGAAGAATGTGGCGAACCATGTCTAGGCGCGCAAAGACTCTAAATATCTCAGAACCGCTCTTCTTGGCACGATTCATCACCCGCTGAAGCAAGATAGATGAGATTGCAAATACTGCAGACCCTAAAAGTCCCTGAACAAAGGGACTAAGTCCGTTGATGTGTTCTAGAATTCCGTCCATTGCTACTCCTGACCTAGAGGAAGCTAACGCCAGCCATCATGCGCTTGTCGCATGCATGGCATTGTTATGCCTAATCATGCTTTCTGGCACTAATGATCTGGTTTAAAACCCATGGCTCTAACCTTTCCCATATAAGTCCCATTAGGCGGTTGTATTGCTCTTCGGTTAACACTTCTCCCTCTTTCGCACCGCAGTTGGAAAGTGCATGCCGAACGGCCTCACCTAAGACCCTCTCTCTTTCTTCTTTATGTTGTTTTTCCAGTGTCGGACCTATAACTGCGCCCATGGCCTGCTGAACGGCTTTACCATTCCATTTCTCATAGTCGTATGCTTTCCGTAAGTCTGCCAAAGCCAGATCAAGGTCAACAGACAGATCCAGCTCCTCGCCTTTGGTTGGATCAATTGCATACGTTGCCGCAAATGCATCTCCTGAATAATTACTAGACAAGCACATGACAACTCGCATCACACCGAAGTATTCGACATACCCACGTATGAGGTTGCTATCTGGATCACCATTGACATGGACACAGTGAATCGGAATTCCCGCGGGCCTTCCAGCCACTAGGTCTTTCTCGTAGTAATAGCCAAAACATGGTTCAGATCCTTCTTCTTTTAGAAACTGAATAGCATGCTCACAGTCTCTCACGCTTACTCCAGTAGTAGAGAGTAATGCTAGTGCTGTTTTGACAAATGAGCGCCCCGCATCTAGCCCACCCAAGGATAAATTGAATTTAACCGGTTCTTGTGAATAGGTGGACTCCATCTTGGCTCTCTCAAGCAATTCATCAACATTAAGTTGAGAGTATTTACGGGCGACACCTTTCAGCATCTTTTTTGCTTCAGCCATATTCCTAGCAGAAATTTATATTTCTACGCCTGCATCATTTTTCTGTTCTTTGAAGATAGGCTTTGGCAAGTCCAGTGATCCATCAGCGTTGAGCACCCACTCACGACCACTGGTAGTTTGAAATTTCTGTGAAGGCGCATCACCACGCTCTCTACTAATCCGAAAAAACAGACTTAACGGGTTCATTTGGTGCGCAAGCGCAGAATCCCAGCTATCTCCGGATTTTGAATTGCAGGACACACACAGAAAGCCTGAGACTTTCTTTCTCCCTCCGATAGAGTTGGGAATTAAATGTTCACGCGAGTCAATTTCTGTGGAAATAAATTCTTCACACAGCAAGCATCGTTTCTCCAAGTCGTTGCCCACAAGGTTAACTCCATTGCGCATAACAGGTATTAGGAAGCCGACTCGAATACCCAATGAACGTGCCGGCTTCATATCACAAACTGCAAATTTGCATATTGAAAGATAAGAGCAGAAAAGTCAGTCAGTTACAAACCGGTCGGTTTACGCATGATTCAATATGTTGACCTCTTCTTTTCCCTGACCCAATAACCCTGATCATAAAGAAAGAGTTATTGAGAATAGGATCCAGCCCAAGAACAAGGAGCGTGCGGGCCGCCCCATAGAGGCAACCCGCCATCGGTTATCAACGCCTGCGTTTGAAAGGGATTGGTGCGAGATATCGGGAAGAAGGCGAGGCCCTGCGTCACCACAGAGGGCAGAGAGAAAGGAAGGTTTCCCTCCGTGTTCTCTGTGCCTTCTGTGGTAAACCATTTTTTGAAGTAACAGCGGGGAAGGGCAGCTATTCGCTGCCGGTTTTGTCCAGCCCAGGCACATGGCCGAGCAGCAGGGTCGAGGTGTCGTCCGCGGCCCGATAGCGGGCCTTCATTTCTTCCAGGTGCTCGCGGGTCTCGCCGCGCAGGAAGGGCTCTTCCAGGCAGATGATCTGGTAGATGCCGTGGCGCATCAGGGCTTCGTCCAGCGCCTCATCCGCCGCTGCGTCCGGGCGCAGGCCATGTACCAGCGATGCCCAGGAGGACATCAGCACCCAGGTGTTCACCATCAGCCCCTGTAGCTGCTCGTCATCCACGTCGATAATGCCACTGCTGCGCAGTTCGCCGTAAATCACCAGTCCCCGTTCCAGCACCACCTCCACAAAGGCCTGGTAGCGCGCTGCCAGCGCCTGGTCAGCATGCAGAAAGTGGGTCAGGTCGCGGTGGAAAAACCGGTACTGCCACATGGACGCCAGCAACCCCTCGAAATAATGGGTCTTGATGGTCCAGGTCAGCGGCCCCTGGGGCGCCTGCAACAGGGCCAGCAGGTGCTCGCTATAGCGCTCGAACAACGCCGCCACGATGACGCCCTTGTTGCGAAAGTGGTAGTAGAGGTTCCCCGGGCTGATCCCCAGCGCGTCGGCAATATGATTGGTGGTCACATTGCGTTCCCCCTGCCGATTAAAGAGCGTGAGGCTGGTGTTGAGGATGCGTTCCTTGGTGCTGGTCATTGTAGGCCAAATGTTGTGATTTCATTACTGCAGGTTGACTCCTAGAGTAATTACTCTAAAAATCAGACTCAAGGTTAATTTTTGATCGGTCGCCAGGGCGTCCGGTTTTGTCATCATACATAATGAAAAGCCTCGGGAGGCAAGTGACCATGGTCGCCGAAGTGAAAGATCTCCACAGCAACAATGCCGACATCGAACGCATGCAGCAGATTTTCGCTGCCCAGAAAGCGGCCTACCGCCAGCACCCTTACCCCAGCGCGGAACAACGCATTGAGCTGATCAACCGCATCAAGCCCCTGCTGCTGGACAACCTGGATGCCTGGATCGAGGCCCTCAACAACGATTTCACCACCCGCGCCGCTGACGAAACCAAGCTGGCCGAAATGCTGATCACCCTGGAAGGGCTCAAGTACACCACCAAGAAGCTGCGCAAGTGGATGAAGCCACAGAAGCGTAGCGTCAGCGCACTGAGCTGGCCGGGCAAGACCTGGGTGGAATACCAGCCGGTGGGCGTTGTGGGCATCATCGTGCCCTGGAACTACCCGATCCAGCTGGCCGTGGTGCCCCTGATCACGGCCCTGGCCGCCGGCAACCGGGTGATGGTCAAGATGAGTGAAGCCACCCCGCGCACCGGTGCCTTGCTGGAGAAACTGATTGCCGACACCTTCCCGGAAGAGCAGGTGGCGGTGATCAATGGTGAGGTGGACGTGGCCCAGGCGTTCTCCAGCCTGCCGTTTAACCACCTGCTGTTCACCGGTTCCACCACCGTGGGCCGTCACATCATGCGTGCCGCCGCTGCCAACCTGACGCCGGTCACCCTGGAGCTGGGCGGCAAGAGCCCTTGCATCATCGGCCAGGACTTCCCCATGCAGGATGCCTGCGAGCGCATCGCCTTCGGCAAGTGCCTGAACTCCGGCCAGACCTGTGTGGCCCCGGATTACATCCTCTGCCCGGAAAACCGGGTGCAGGAATTCGTGGATGCCTGGAAAGCCCAGGTGGCCCAGTCCTACCCGACTATGGTCAACAACCCGGACTTCACCGCCATCATCAACCCGCGCCAGCACAGCCGGCTGCAGGGCTACCTGAAGGATGCCAGCGAGAAGGGCGCCGATGTCATCGAGATCAACCCGGCCAATGAAGATTTCACCGGCAGCCAGAAGATCCCTCATACCCTGGTGCTGAACGTGACCGACGACATGCAGATCGCCCAGGATGAAATCTTCGGCCCGCTGATGATCGTGGTGCCCTACAAGAATCTGGATGACGCCATCGAGTACGTGAACGAGCGTCCTCGTCCGCTGGCGCTGTACTACTTCGACTGGAACCAGGGCAACTGCGACCGGGTACTGAAGAACACCCACTCCGGCGGCGTCTGCCTGAACGACACCATTTCCCATGTGGGTGTGGACGACATTCCGTTCGGCGGGTCAGGCGAGTCCGGCATGGGGGCCTACCACGGTCCGGAAGGCTTCCTGACCTTCTCCCAGGCCAAGGGCATCTACAAGAAGGGCAAGTTCAACGCCACCAAGTTCATCCTGCCCCCCTATGGCCGTGGAATGCACAAAATGATCGACAAGTTCTTTTTGAAATAACAACGACGGTTACAGTGTAACCGCCACCTTGCTGTAGGAGCGGCGCTCGAGCCGCGAACAGCCTCACGCAGTAACGAGGCACGAGAAGCGAGTTACGAAAGACGAAGAGCGGGTTGGGGGTTTTCGAAACTCGCTTCTCGAAACTCGTACCTTGTTGGTTCGCGGCTCAAGCGCCGCTCCTACAAATAACCACTAACAACAATATAGAGTGCGTTATGGATCAGGGACTCAATCGCCGCAGCTTTCTCAAGCTGGGCGCCGCCGGTAGTGCCTTGCTGGCCACTGGCTCCACCCTCACCCTGCTGACCGGCTGTTCCAGCAATGATGGCCCGGCGGCGGGCTATCGCCATTTTCGCCAACAGGATGTGGACCTGCTGACGCCACTGGTCGGCGCAGTGCTGGGCAAGGCGCTCACGGATGTGGGGGCCAGTGCCGAAGACGGCATGAAAGCCTACGACGACCTGCTGGACGGGGCCATGCCCGGCACCCGTGCCACTCTCTTTCAGATTCTCGATCTGATGCAGCTGGGCGCTGCCCGCTGGTTTATCACCGGCACCTGGGCCAGCTTTGCCGAGCAAAACGAGGACGAGCTGCAACAGACCCTGGCCCACTGGTCCTCCAGTGATCGCGGCCTGTCGCAGATGGCCTTCAAAGGCCTCACCCAGCCCATGTTCATGGCCTGGTATGTGAAGGCTGAGGCGGCGCGCAGTACCGGTTACCCGGGCCCGCCGCAGGTGATCAACACGCCCGAGGCAGGTATCCCGGCAGCGGATACGGCACCAACCGCCACCTCCTGATGGATCTTCACCCTGCCTGCGGGCAGGGCGATCTGGTTTTAGCGTCAAGCGTCCGGCATCTTGCAGCCGGCGCAAAACAACAAGGATAACGCCATGCAGGACCTGTCTTCCCTGCCCATCAAGGGCATCAAAGACCCGTGGAAAACCGGCATCAAGAACGGCTGGGATGTGATCGATGGCCGCAGTGTTTCCGCTGACCGTACTCTGGAAGCGGATGTGGTGATCATCGGCACCGGTGCCGGCGGCGGCGTCAGCGCAGAGATCCTGACCCAGCGCGGCCTCAAGGTGATTCTTATCGAAGCCGGCAAGCTGATGAGCTCTGACGACTTCACCCTGAATGAGGGGCAGGCCTACCGGGACCTCTATCAAGAGGGCGCCATGCGCGCCACCAAGGATGCCGGTATCACCATCCTGCAGGGCCGCACGGTAGGCGGCACTACCGTGGTCAACTGGACCAGCTCCTTCCGTACCCCCAGCGAAACCCTGCGGTATTGGCAGGACACCTACGGGGTGGAAAACCTGCTGCGCCAGGATCTGGACCCCTGGTTCCAGAAGATGGAAGAGCGGCTCAAGATCAGCCAGTGGATCATGCCCCCCAACGCCAACAACGACGTGCTGAAAAAGGGCTGTGAAGCGCTGGGCTGGGAATGGGCGGTGATTCCCCGCAACGTGGAAGGCTGCTGGAACATCGGCTACTGCGGCATGGGCTGCCCCACCAACGCCAAGCAATCCATGCTGGTGACCACCCTGCCCATGGCCATGAACAACGGTGCCACCCTGATTCACAGCGCCCAGGCCCATCGTCTGCTCATCGATGGCGACACCGTCACTGGCGTGGAAGTGCGCCCGCTCAACAACGACAAGGAACCCACCGGCGCCACGGTCACCATCAAGGCGAAAACCGTTATTGCCTCCGGTGGCGGCATTCAGACCCCGGCCCTGTTGATGCGTTCTGAGGCTCCGGACCCCCAAAGCAGGGTGGGCAAGCGCACCTTCCTGCACCCCACCACCTTTACCTTCGGCATCTACGACAAGGAAGTGGCGCCGTATTACGGTGCACCACAATCCCTGTATTCCGACGAGTTCGTGTTCAAGCATGGCGTGGATGGCCCGGCGGGTTACAAGCTGGAAATGATGCCCATGCACCCGGGCCTGACCGGTGCCCTGATGGGCGGTTACGGGGGCGATGCCCGTAACGAAATCGAGCGGCTGCCGAACCTGGCATCCTCCATCGCCTTGTTGCGCGATGGCTTCCACGCCGACAATCCCGGTGGCAGTGTGGAGCTGCGCGACAACGGCGAGCCGGTCATCGACTATCCCGTTGACGACTATCTGCTGGAAGGCGCCAAACGTACCCACCTGACCATGGCGGAAATGCACTTCGCCGCCGGCGCCAAAGAGATCCGCCCCAGCCACAGCCATGCCGGCTATTACAAAAGCTGGAAAGCCGCCAAAGACGCCATCAACAACTTCGCCTATGACCCGGTGATCACCGGCCTCGGCAGCGCCCATGTCATGGGCGGTTGTGCCATGGGTCAGGATGAGTCCCAGTGCGTGGTCAACAGCGACGGCAGCTACAAGTACCTGAATGGCCTGTACATTATTGATGGCTCGGTCTTCCCCACCAGCCTGGGGGTGAACCCGCAGCTCACCATCTACGGGATGAGCGCCCGCAATGCCACCGCCTTGGCGGACAAGCTGAAAGCCTGACCCGCCGCTCCTGACTCACCCTGCTCCGGTTGCCATAACGGAGCAGGGTGCTCCACCTGTCCCCCCGATTTCAGCACGAAAACCTCAGGTAGCAGGGGAAGCCGGACGCCAAATAAGGTATAAGTGCGGCATGAAAACCCCGCAACGATTACAACCCCTGGTAGATGACGGTCTCATCGACGAAGTCATCAGCCGTCTTATGAGTGGCAAGGAAGCCGATATCTTCGTGGTCCGCTGTGGCGACGAGATACGCTGCGCGAAAGTCTACAAGGAAGCCGCCAAACGGAACTTCAAGAAAGCCGCCCAGTACCGGGAAGGCCGCAAGGTCCGTAATAGCCGGCGCAGCCGGGCCATGGAAAAGGGCTCCAAGTTCGGCCGGGAACAGCAGGAAAAGATCTGGCAGAGCGCCGAGGTGGATGCCCTGCGCCTGCTGGCCGAAGCCGGCGTGCGCGTGCCCAAGCCCTACGACATGCTCGAAGGGGTGCTGCTGATGGAGCTGGTCACCGACGATGAAGGCGACGTGGCCCCGCGCCTCAGTGAGGTGGTGATGTCCGCCGAGCAGGCGGAAGAAGACCACGCCCTGATGATGCAATACGTGGTGCGCATGCTGTGCGCCGGGATCATCCACGGCGACCTGTCCGAGTTCAATGTGCTGGTGGATGACTACGGGCCGGTGATCATCGACCTGCCCCAGGCCGTGGACGCCGCCGCCAATAACAGCGCCGAAGCCATGCTCTACCGGGACGTGGACAACATGACCCGCTATTACGGCCAGTACGCCCCGTCACTCCGTGGCAGCCGTTATGGTCAGGAAATCTGGGCCCTGTATGAAAGCGGCGAACTGACCCCGGACAGCGAACTCACCGGCCAGGTAGAAGACGACGGCCACATCGCCGATGTGGAAGACGTGCTGGCAGAGATCAAGGCGGCATTCGAGGAAGAACAGGAACGCCGAGAGCGGCTCAGCGGCGACGCTGAGGACAGTGGTTACTGAGCCCATACCGTTCAACCAAGGCCTCACGTTCGGTCAAGACTCACCCTGCTATTCCGTTACCCGTTGGAGCTTTGCTCGCAAAGCGAAAGGCGTGGCCGATACTCAAGCGGTTCGCTTTGCGAGCAAAGCTCCAACGGCTAATGGTGGTGCCATACGCAACCGTCCTGCCGCAGACATTCCCGATCACCCAGGCGGCACGGGACAGAAGGCTCAGTAATTGTCGCGACGCAGCACAAAGAAAAACGGCTGCTTCATGCCTTTCAGATCCATGATGCCGAGCACGGTGTTGGTATCTACCTTGCGGAACACATCATTGATGGGCAGGTTGTCGTAGGACATGGTGGCGGAGGTTTTTCCCCGGTAGTTCACCATGCGCAGGCGGGCGGCGGACTGGCGCCCGGACAGCAGTGGCAGCATCCACTGGAACAACTTGCCGACCCGTTCTGACTTCAGGAACGGCAACCGGTCGAGCAGGCCCAGCCCCGGCATCACCAGCAACGGTTTCACCGTCGTGAGCTCACCGGACGCCTTGCGAAACACCAGCGGGTGCACATGCTCCGCACTGTCAAAACGCTTGCCGTGCCAGTGACAACGCTCCAGCACCCCATCCAGCGGATGACCGGTTTCGAAGCCTTCGCCTTTCCAGGCACCGATCATGAAATCCGTCTCAATAGGCTCCAGCGCATCATAAAGGGCCAGTGCATCGTCCGGTGATACCCGGCCGGCCTGTTGCGCCGCTGCAAAACTGATTGTTTTCAATTTGCTTTGATCTGCCTGTGACGCACCCATGCTCTACTCCCGGAAACCGTGTTAATGATGGGCTCTTACGCTAAGCAGAGTGCGGCGGAATCACCAGCGCTTGTGCGCTATTGTCAGGCAATGACGTTCACCAAAAACATCATTGATTGACCAAAACGGTCTTTTGCTAAAAAACGGATAGAAAAAGAGAAAAATCATACGATATTGTTTACTGCACACCCGGCAGCATCGACATCTTTAGCCTGTGTTTTCCTCAGTGAACTCTGTGCCCACTGTGGTAACAATCACCCCTTGCAGCGTCCTTCTTCGCGCAATGCCGCCGCGCTGTCTTCCAGCCGTTGCTGTTCCCGGCCCAGCAGGGCACTGACCTGTTTCAGCTCGCGAATCTTGTCGTCCACCGCCGCCTTCTTTTCCGCCATCAGCACTGCGCCCTGTTCGCAATCGATGCTGTCGCTGCGCAAGGCATCGAGCACTTCTCGAATCTCACGCAGGGAAAACCCCAATGCCTTGAGCTGACGCACCATGGCGACTCGTTCCACCGCCTTTTCCGGATAGTCCCGGTAATTATTGCCACGCCGTTCCACTTCCTGGAGCAGGCCGGCCTTTTCGTAATAGCGCAGGGTGTGGCGGTTCACGCCGGTGCGCTGTTCCAGTTCTGCGATCTGCATGGCCGCCTCTCAATTTGCTGTTGACCTTAGAGCATACTCTACCCTTTAGGGTGGTGGCATACCCCATCACGGAGACCTGCCATGACCCTGCTCATCACCGGCGCCACCGGCTTTATCGGCCGCCATGTCTGCGCCCAGTTAACCCATGACCATGACATTCTGGCGGTATTGCGCCAGCCGGATAGCCAGCTTCCCGCCCTGCGCCAACAGGTCAATGCCCTGGGCGGGCAGGGCGAGCGCCTGCAGGCGGTGCAGGGCGACCTGGATCTGCCCGGCCTGGGCCTGCCGGAGAATCTCGCTGCACCTCAGGCCATCATTCACCTGGGCGCCCGCTTTGCCTGGCAACTGGATCGCGCCACCGCCCAGCGCACCAATGTGGCCGGCAGCCTGGCGGTGGCCGAACTGGCCCGCCGCCATGGCAGCCGCCTGGTGTTTATCAGTGGCTTCATGCTGGAAAACCGGGAGCATCTGCAACGACTGAGTATCACCAGCGACGACCCGGATCAGGTGGACTGGCAGCACGTCTACCGCCGGGCCGGCGGTTATGAAGCGAGCAAACTGGAAGCGGCAATCCGGGTACGCGCCCTGGCGGCAACCCACGATCTGAACCTGGTGGAAGTGCAACCCGCTACCGTCGCCGGCCACAGTCGTACCGGCGCCCTGGATAGTGCCCAGCCACTGTTTGCCCTGCTCGACAACCTGGCACGGGGGCGGATGGCCATGGTCCCGGGCAGCCCCGAGCACTGGCTGCCGCTGGTGGCCGTGGATCATCTGGCGGCCCTGATTGCAGTGGCCGCCACCGCTGACAGCGTCCCGCAGCGGCTACTGGCCCTGGACCCGACCACGCCCAACTTGCAGGGCCTGCTGGCCATCGCCGCCGATATGCTGGACCGGCGCGCGCCGCAGCGGCACCTGCCGATACCAGTACTGGCGGCGTTGCTGCGCCTGCCGGGGATGCCAAGGCTGATGAACACCTGGCCGGAGGCCCTGCACTTTATCCAGCCCACCCGCTTCGACACCACCGACACCGACCATTTCCTGAACCAGCAGGGCCTGGCACGCCCTGCCATGGAGGCGGTTATTGCCCGCAGCGCCCGCTGGTACCAGCAACACCATGGCAATCCAGCGGCCCCGCAACCGGCCTGACCCTGCATCTTTGCTGGCGCTTGGGGTATGCTTGCGGGCATTGTGGGTGCCCGGCCCGGCGCCGGGTACGGTATTCAGCGACAAAGCGAGCCAAGCATGACAAACCGCGTAATCTACCCAGGCACCTTCGATCCGATCACCAACGGCCATCTGGACCTGGTCGAACGGGCCGCCAAGATGTTTGATGAAGTGGTCGTCGGCATTGCCGCCAGTGAAAAGAAAGGGCCCCTGTTCAACCTGGAAGAACGTGTCGACCTGACCAATCAGGTACTGGCCCATCTGCCCAATGTACGGGTCACCGGCTTCTCCAAACTGCTGGCCCACTTCTGTAAGGAAGAGGAAGGCAACATCCTGCTGCGGGGCCTGCGGGCGGTGAGTGATTTCGAATACGAATTCCAGCTCGCCAACATGAACCGGCAACTGGCACCGGACCTGGAAACCGTATTCCTGACCCCGGCGGAGCATCTGTCCTTTATTTCCAGCTCGCTGATTCGCGAAATCGCCCTGCTGGACGGGGATGTGAGCAATTTCGTGCCGCCGCTGGTCGCGGAAGCGCTGGAGCAGAAACGCCAGGAAAGAAAGAAACGATAGCGGCACCCGACAGCGCGAGTCAGCCTCTGTATACAGCCAGGCCAACCCCGCGAACCGGAACCAGTCGCGGGTAGCGGCTTTTCAGAAGCGGTAGCCTTGGATCGCGTTGTCAGAATAGCCACTCAATAATAATAACGCTGACAAACTGCTGTAGGAGCGCCGCTCGAGGCGCGAAGCGAACCCGGGAAACCTTTCCCAAGCAGGTTCGCGCCTCGAGCGGCGCTCCTACAGAAATGTCCCCATCCACGGAGGAACCATGCGCATTCTGCTTCCCTTGCTACTGCTGATCACCATTACTGCCCAGGCCGCCGGGCCGGGCAAGAACGCGGTAGCGAGCGCTCACCCACTGGCTACCGAAGCGGGCATGGAGATCCTCAAGCAGGGCGGCAATGCCTATGATGCGGCCATCGCCGTGGCCGCGGCACTGGCGGTCGTCGAGCCCTACTCAGCGGGTATGGGCGGCGGCGGTTTCTGGCTGCTGCATCGGGAAAGTGACGGCCTGCAGACCTTCGTGGATGCCCGGGAAACCGCCCCGGACGCCGCCATCCCCACCATGTACCAGGATCGCGATGGCAAGGTAGTGCGTGACTGGGCACTGAACGGCCCCAGCGCCGCCGGCATCCCCGGCCAGGCTGCCGCCTTTGTGCACCTGGCGGAGAACTACGGCAAGCTGCCCCTGAAGACCTCGCTGGCCCCTGCCATCCGGCTGGCCAAAGACGGCTTCGAGGTGGAAGCGCATTACCGCAAACTGGCCGGTTACCGGGAAGATGTGCTCAACCGCTTTCCGGAAGCCGCCGCCATCTTCCTGCACAACGGCAAGGTGCCCCCCGCGGGCCATGTGATCAAACAACCGGATCTGGCCCGGGTGCTCACCCTGCTGGCCGAGAAGGGCAAGGCCGGCTTCTATCAGGGCGACGTGGCCCAGCAGCTGGTGGATGGCGTGGAGCAGGCCGGTGGGATCTGGAGCCTGGACGACCTGGCCAACTACGAAGTGATTGAGCGCTCACCTACCGTGAGCACCTTTAAAAATGCCCGTATCGTTTCCGCACCGCCGCCCTCCGCCGGCGGCATCGTGATGGGCCAGGCCCTCAATATCCTCAGTCAGTTCGATGGCGAACCGGATACCCACCTGATCGTGGAAGCCATGCGCCGGGCCTACCAGGATCGGGCCCGCTACCTGGGCGATCCGGACTTTGTGGATATCCCTGTGGATAAGCTGTTGAGCAGCGATTATGCCAAGCAGCGAGCCAGCACCATCAACCCGGACGAGGCCACCCCCAGCCACACCCTGGGCGAACCGCTCACCGTGGAAGAGGGCTTCCACACCACCCACCTGTCGGTACTGGACAAGGCCGGCAACCGGGTCGCCGCCACCCTGAGTATCAATCTGCCCTTCGGCAGCGGCTTCGTGGCCCCGGGCACCGGCGTGCTGCTCAACAACGAAATGGACGACTTCTCTGCCAAACCCGGCGTTCCCAACGCCTATGGTCTGGTGGGTAGCGAGGCCAACGCCATCGCCCCCGGCAAGCGCCCCCTGTCGTCGATGACGCCTACCTTCGTGGAATTCGACGACCGCGTGGCCATCCTCGGCACCCCCGGCGGCAGCCGTATCATCACCATGGTCATGCTCGGCGTGCTGGAAGCGGCCAACAACCAGCCGGTGGATGCCTGGGTCAACCGGGTCCGCTTCCACCACCAGTACCTGCCCGATGAAGTGCAGGCGGAGCCGGAGTTTGTCGGCAGCGAAGCGGCCAAGGAATTGATGCTACGCGGCCACCATGTGGTCTCCACCGGTCGCGACTACGGCAACATGCAGGCGATCCTGTGGCGCAAGGGCAGCAATGAGGTCACCGCCGCCAGCGACCCGCGCGGGATTGGCAGTGCTGCGGTGAGCGGGCAGGCCGCATTGCAGAGAACCCGCTCGGACTGATCAACGAGATCACTAACGGAATATGATGTGCAAACTCAGCAATTCTGCGATTGGTCGCCTACACAATTACTTTCAGGCATCTCTGTGAATAAACAGTTCATTTTTCGACTAATTGCAGTGGCTTTTTGTCTGCAAGCATTTCTTGCCTACGGCAAGTCTCCTGAGAGGCATGAGGGAGAGCCTCATCTTGACCTGGCTCCGCCTCAATTCGAGCAACACCTATCACATGTCTTTTCATTGCTTGATTCTAAAAAATTTGAAGAAGCAATCAGTTACTCAAATTCTGTCGAAAATTTACCTGAAGAATGGAAAGAGTATCTTGTTGCCAACACACACTATGAAATAATCATTCCCGAAGAAAAGTGCTTTGAACACAGTAAAAAAACAGCAAGAAACAAAAAACTCCCGAATCTAATACGCTCAAGGCTCTACGTAATGGCATTAAACTGTCGTTATCTTTACTCCAAAGATAACGATGATCTTTTTGATGAAATTTTTTCTTTCAAAAATATTGATCCCGGCTATCTAAAAATTGTTTTAGAAAGTTTCCGGTATTCCCACATTGATGCGATATGGAGTTACCGCATACAAAAACGAGGCAATACTACAGACATTTCTCACAACGTCGTTCATTCTGGAACCGAGCATTACTACTATATCATGTCTTCATTTAGGGTTTCTGAAGATGGGAGTGTTTACGACATTGATATCGTAAAATCATGGCCAGAAGTTGACGATCAAAATCGTCTCACAAAACACATGGACTTCAACCGTATTCAGCACTCAGCCAACCCTGGCGACAGAGTTATTGTATTTTTTTTATTTACCCCCTTCACTAGCAGCTAATAGGCACTGACTGATTGTCTCACCACGGACTAAAAAGCGAGAGCCTATCGAAAGGTAGAAGAATTCACTGGTTCCCGTTAGCGTTGCTCTTCCCATTATTATGACTGGAGCCGTCCATGCACTCGCTCTTTCGCACATCACACCCTCTGATCCAGGCGCCCATGGCCGGCGTCCAGGACTGGCGCCTGGCGGCGGCGGTATGTGAGGCCGGCGGTCTTGGATCAGTGCCGGCAGGGATGCTCAATGCCCAGGGGCTGGAAGAACAACTGACGCAATTGTCTGCGGCCACCAACAAACCCTGGAATGTGAATTTTTTCTGCCATACCTCTCCTGCACCGAACCCGGAAGGGGAGCAGCGCTGGGTGGACGCCCTGCAGCCTTTCTATGACGAATTCGCAGCGGATACCTCGGCCATTGCCAACGGCCCCTCCCGGCAACCCTTCGACGAAGACAGCGCGGCGGTGCTGGAACGGTTTCGCCCGGCGGTGGTGAGTTTCCATTACGGCTTACCGGACCCGGCCTTGCTGGCGCGAGTAAAAGCTACAGGGGCCCGGGTGCTGTCCAGCGCCACCACGGTGGAGGAGGCAATCTGGCTGGCAGAGAACGGCACCGACGGGGTGATTGCGCAGGGACTGGAAGCCGGTGGACACCGGGGGCACTTCCTCAGTGACGACCTCAGCCTGCAGCAGGGCACCTTAAGCTTGCTGCCACAGATTGCCGACGCCATTTCCCTACCGGTGATCGCCGCCGGTGGCATTGCCACCCCGGCAGGGGTCCGGGCCGCCCGCGCGCTGGGCGCCAGCGCCGTTCAGGTAGGCACGGCCTATCTGCTATGCCCGGAGGCCACCACCAAGAGCGTGCACCGGCAATGGCTGCAGAGTGACCGAGCCCGCCATACCGCCTTGACCACGGTATTTTCCGGGCGCCCCGCCCGTGGAATGATGAACCGGTTGATGGATACGCTGGGCCCTCTGCCGGAAGCCGCACCGGCCTTCCCGTTAGCGGGCAATGCCATCGGCCCGTTGCGGGCGGCGGCGGAAGCCCAGGGCAGTGGAGACTGCTCGCCATTGTGGGCAGGGCAGTGTGCCAGTGCTTGCCGGGAAGTCTCGGCGGTAGAGGTGACCCGGTGGCTGGCCGAGGGCTGGGGTTAGTTTTTACCTAGGAGCTATGCTTGCATGGCGAAGCATTCAGAGCCTGTTCGCCATGCAAGCATAGCTCCTACCGAAAACCCGCCAGGGCCGCGTCCCCTATGGCCCGATTTAACCTTGCAGACCAGCGGCTAACGGTCAGAATCGACATCCTGTTTACCGGCCATGCCGGTGTGAGACTTGCCCGGCCCGTTGCCGGGCCCTAGCGGAGTGCTTTTCATGCAGCGTATCGAGATTACCAAGACCTTCCCGTTTTCCGTGGACAAGCTGTTCGACTTTCTCAGCGACCACGAAAACCTGGAAGTGATTTTCGCCCCGGCCAAGATCAAGCGAGTGAAACCCGGCATCGACAGCCCCAACGGCGTGGGCTCCACCCGTCGCATGCGCATCCTTATCGCACCGCCGTTCGAAGAAACCGTCACCAAGGTCGTGCCGAACGAACTGATCGAGTACAAGATCAGCAAGGGCAGCCCCCTGAAGAACCATAAAGGCACCATGCGTTTTTCCGAAAACGGCAACGGCGGCAGCCAGCTGCACTACGTGATTGAGTTTGAAGGCAAACTGCCCCTGATCGGCCCGGCAGTGAAAGCCGGCCTGGGCCAGGCCATCAGCCGTGGGCTGAACAAGCTGAAGCTGTAAGCCGCACTCTGTAGGAGCCATGCTCGCATGGCGAACCCTCTTTGCATCGCCATGCGAGCATGGCTCCTACAGAAGTTTTCAGACATAAAAAAACGCCGACACCCTTGCTTGCACAGATGCCGACGTTGAACGGTTGCGACAGTGATTAACCGTAATTAGAACGTATAGTTCAGACTCAGGTTTGCGTTGGTCGGTGCACCGTAGTAGCTCTGACCAAAGTACCGCAAGCTACTCAGATACTTTTCGTCGGTCACGTTGTTCACTCGCAGTTTGGCATTGAAGTTATCAGTGAAGTCATAGCCTGCCATCAGGTTAACCAATGCATAACTTTCCTGTTTTGATTCATTACCGCCGCTGGTGTTAGTCACCGTACTCTGCCAGTTAACGGTCATGCCCACCTTCAGTTTCTCCAAGCCGGCCGGGCGATAGGTGGTCGCCAGTGTGAAGGTTTCTTCAGGAATATAGGTTCTCAGCTCATTGCCTTCATCATCATCCTCAATGTCCAGATAGGAGTAGCCAGCTGAAATATTCCAGTTCCTCATGACCTCACCGGACACCTCGGCTTCATAGCCCCCGCTATCGAAGTCCTCTCCCCGGTATTCGGCTATCGGTGTGCCGTTGTCAATTTCCTCTGCCACGTTTTTCTGTTCGGTTTCGAATGCCACCAAAGAGGTATTCAGGCGGCCCTGGAACCATTCGCTCTTCAGGCCATACTCGATATTGACACCCTCGATCGGGTCCAGACGGTTTCCGTCCGGCTTCTGTTCCGTTTGCGGATTGAAGATAGTGGTATAGCTGGTGTACAGAGAATGCTGCTCGGTCAGATCAAATATCACGCCGGCATAGGGAATCAGTTCAGAGGCACTGGTGGTGCGGGTAGCGCCGTAGGCCTCCCCCTCGCTTTCCACATCCTGATAACGCGCACCAACCACCGCGGTCAGCGGGTCAGCCAGATTCAGGCGGGTGGCCAGATAACCCCCCAGGTACCGATCGACCCAGTCACTGCCTTCTTGCTCCCCGTCAAAGGCTGGCTCAGGGAAGTCCCCGGTGAACACTTGCTCCGAGTCAATCGGTGTAAAGCGCGAACCGCCGAAATCAGCAAAAATGGACATTTCTTTAGGGCGGACTTTGCCACGGTTAAAGCCGATGACCATTTCATGGACACGCCCACCGACCTCATAGGGCCCCCGGGCAGACAGGTCAACGGTTTCCTGGCGTTCATAGCTCTGGAACTTGCTGGGGTAGGCAAACATGCCATCCAGATCACGGGTGGGGTTACCGAACAGGTAAAGCAACTTCGAGTCGCCCACCCATTTACGGTATTGATAAACCGCTTTGCCTTCCCAGCCATTATCAAATTGGTGGGCCAGTTCGACAAAAGCGTCTTCTTTGACCGTATCCCAAAAGGCCCAATCGGCCCCTGTGCTGGTAGAGACGCTAAAGTCTGTGGGGGTGCCATCCGCGTAGAACAGCGGTAAGGAGCCCCACATGTTCTGGTCCGCGTTATCTTCCTGGCGAGAATAGCCAACGGTGAACAAGGTGTTCTCAGTCAAATCTGCTTCAACCACACCATAGAGGACGCCACGCTCTTTTTCATACCGGTCCAGGTAGGAGTTCCCATCCCGGTACGCGGTCACCACGCGTGCCCGGACATTATCGGTCAGACTACCTGATACATCGCCATCGGCGCGGTAGGTGTCCCAGGAGCCTCCGGTCAAACCGATTGACGCGCGCGCATCACGGGTAGGACGCTTGCGGACAAAGTTCACCACAGCGGAAGGCTCGCCCGCGCCAGCCATCAGACCATTGGCACCACGAATCACTTCCACACGCTCAAACAACGCGGTATCCAACTCACCGCGCACGCCGGGGCGACCGGAAGGCGAACCCACACCGTCATATTTAAAGGTATCAATATCAAAACCGCGGGCATTGTATTCAGACCGATCGGTTTCGTATTTCTGCACGGTAATACCGGTGGTATTGGCCAACACATCATTCATTGTGTTTTGGCCGAAATCATCCATTTCCGTGCGGGTGGTCACGGACACGGATTGCGGCGTTTCACGCAAGCTCATGGAAAGACCTGTCGCACTGGAGACAGCCTTTTTGGGAGCATAGCTTTCGGTATCGTTGGCTACCTCACCAGACGCAGAAGCACCGACAGTGATTTCGCTCAGCTCATGAACAGACGCATCCGTCTTGTCCGCCTGGAGGGCAGGCGATAGCAGCAACAGCGAGGCGTTTATCGCCCCAAACAATATTCGATTTCCCATGGAAAGCCCCAGTCAGTTCACACATATTCGGCTTCGGCTGACAGAGTGTTCTCTGCCCCCAACAATGATCCGGGCCGAAACTGGCTGAGGATGTTAATGAATATGATAACGATTCTCAATAGTATTATTGACTGATGCCGTCATCCTGTGAGAGCAGAGACTGTAATTCCGCCCGACCACGCTGGTTGGCTTCCACCAGTTTGTCGCCGTCGTTCTGGTGTTCGACCTGCTCACGCAGCAGGCTTTCGTCCAGGTCGCGGAAACTGCGCACCAGATCGATGGCGGTGGATTCCGGCACGCCCAGTTGCATCAACGTCAGCCGGGTACTGAGCAGGGCGGACTCGAACGTTTCACGGATCACCTGCTGCACCCCAAGGTCATGAAGCTTGTAGGCGTGGAACCGGTCCCGGGCCCGCGCCACGATGGTCACATCGGGGAAATGATGGCGCACCAGTGCCGCCGCTTTCAGCGAAGCATCCACGTCATCCACGGCCAGCACCATTACCCTGGCGTGCTCCAGCCCGGCATTGCGCAACAGGTCCAGACGGGTCACATCGCCGAAGTACACCTCGTTGCCATAACGGCGCAGCATGTCGATCTCATCCGGGTCGGAGTCCAGCGCCGTGAAGGGAATCTTGCGTGCCACCAGAATCCGCGCGGTGATCTGGCCGAAACGTCCCAGCCCGGCAATCACAACCCGTGGGTGGTGATCGGGCATATCTTCCGCTTCCAGATCCGGGCGGGCGCTGCTGGTGCGGCGCTCCGGCCACAGCAGTGTCACCAGCTTCAACAGCAACGGGGTGGCAGCCATGGACAGGGCGACCACCAGGTTGAGCTGACCCACCAGGGTGCTGTCGAGCAGATTCAGTGCCTGGGCCTGGGTGAACAGCACAAAGGCGAATTCACCGCCCTGGCAGAGCAGGATGCCGAACAGGGCGGTATTGCGCCATTCCACCCCGCGTACCCGGCTGATAACCGCCAGCACCAGCGCTTTCACACCCAGCAATACCAGTAGATAAAGGGCAATCTCAGCGGGATTGTCGACCAGCAAACGCAGGTCCATGGTCATGCCGATGGCCAGGAAGAACAGGCCCAGCAGCAGGCTCTTGAACGGCTGGATATCGGTTTCCAGTTGCTCCCGGTAGGGCGAGTTGGCCAGCAGCACCCCGGCCACAAAGGCGCCCAGGCCCATGGACAGGCCCAGGTGCTCCATCAGTGCAGCGGCGCCCAGCACCAGCATCAGCGCACTGGCAATCATCAGTTCCCGGTTGCGCAGTTTCGCCAGCCAGCCCAGCCACGGATTCAGTGCGTATTTACCCGCCAGCACCATACCTGCCAGCGCTGCCAGCCCCGCCAACAACTGCGGGCTGTCGTCCCCCGCCTGCGCTCCGGCCAGCAGCGGCAGCAGCAACAGGATTGGAATCACGGCCAGGTCCTGGAACAGCAGGATAGAGAAGGCAGAACGCCCCTGGGGTGTACCCAGCTGGTTGTTTTCCACCAGCATCTGCACCACAAAAGCGGTGGATGACAGGGCCAGGGTAAAACCGATGGCCAAACTCTTGTTGGTCTCAAAGCCCAGCAGCAGAAAGGCGCCGGCCAAAAGCAGGGCGCTGAAGATCACCTGACTCGCGCCCAGCCCCACCAGCCGTTGCCGTTGCGCCCACAGCTGTTGCGGTGCCAGTTCCAGCCCCACCAGAAACAGCATCAGCACCACACCCAGCTCGGCAAAGTGCAGCACATCGGTACCGCCGCTGACCAGCGCCAGACCCAACGGCCCCACCGCAATGCCCGCCGCCAGATAACCAAGAATGCTGCCTAGCCCCAAACGCTGGAACAGGGGCAATAACAACAACGTCGCCGCCAGCAGAACCAGCGCCTGAGAGAAAAAGCCTTCCACGGTGATCTCCTTTTCTGATCCGCTCATGCTAGCGGATTTGCTGATGGCCCGTTGTTAAAAAGCGCTATCGGCCTGGCTTGCACCAAAATTGCCCAACCCAGCCCGAAGCCTTACCATGGCGCTCTTTATCCGCCCCGGAATAGTGCACGAGATGAGTGAACAGAATGATCGGCTGCGCCAGCAGCTGGTCGGCGGCCTGCTGCGGCAACTGCATCTGGATGTGATGAGCCAGCGGTTCAACCCCCGCCTGGTGCTGGCGCTGTTCAATCTGGTGAACGGCGGGCTGAGTATCGCCCTGATCGCCATCGTCGCGCTGATCACCCAACAGTCGTTTATCTTTCCGTCACTGGGCGCCACCGCCTTTCTGTTGTTCCACCTGCCCCTTGCGGAAGCCGCTTCGCCACGCAATGTGCTCAGCGGTCATGTGATTGGCGCCCTGTGCGGCTGGGCCGCGCTATGGGTATGCGGGCTGCATGATGCCCCCGCCGCCTTCCTGACCGGGCTGGAATGGCCACGGGTGGTAGCCGCCAGTCTGTCGCTGGGCTTTACCAGTGCGCTGATGATCCTGTTCAGGGTCGCCCACCCACCCGCCGGGGCCACGGCACTGATTGTTTCCCTGGGCCTGATGCACGAACTGCAGCAACTGCCGGTACTTATCAGCGCCGTGGCCCTGCTGGTCGCCCAGGCCTTCATCATCAACCGGATAGCCGGGATCCCCTATCCGCTGTGGCGTAGTCGCAGGCAACACGACTGAGTCAATTTCGTAATGAGAATTACTTTTATTACTGTTAGACTGCCGCGCTCAGTCTGATCGTGACAGGTGCATCATGCGCGCAATTCTGGTGGTTCTTCATCGCTGGTTCGGCCTCTTTATTGCCGGCTTCCTGATTATTGCCGGCCTCACCGGGGCGCTGATTTCCTGGGACCACGAGCTGGATGAATGGCTCAATCCGCACCTGTTCGAGAGCCAGAGCGAAGGGCAACCGCTGCCCATGCTGGAATTGGTGGACCGGGTGGAGCAAGCCGATCCCCGGGTACGCGCCAGCTTTTTCAATCTGGAGGCGGAACCCGGCCATAACGCGGAAATCTGGGTAGATGCCCGGGAGAACCCGGAAACCGGACAACGCTATGAACTGGACTACGACCACGCGTTCGTGGATCCGGTCACCGGCGAGATCGTCGGCAAACGTCTGTGGGGCAAGATCTCCCTGCACCCGGAACACCTGATGTCATTCCTCTACAAGCTGCACTTCACCCTGCATCTGCCGGAGTGGAACGGCATTAACCGCTGGGGAATCTGGCTGATGGGCGCCGCCGCCATGGTGTGGCTGTTCGATACCTTTATCGCCATGGCGCTGACCCTGCCGCGCAAGCGCCGTACCCGGAAAGCCGGCGGCAAGAGCTGGCTGCAACGCTGGAAGCCTGCCTGGATGATTCGTCGCGGCGCTGGCGCCTACAAACTGAATTTTGATCTGCATACGGCGGTCGGGCTGTGGGTGTTTGGCCTGCTACTCATCCTGGCCTTTACCTCTTTCTCCCTGAACCTGTATCGGGAAGTTTTCTACCCGGTGATGTCCATGGTTTCAGAGACCACCCCCGGGCCTTTCGAGACCCGCACCCCCACCGCCCTGCATGACCCGGTGGAACCCCGGGTAAGCTGGCCGGCCCTGTTTGATAAGGCCCGCACCGAAGCGGATAACCGCCAGTGGCAAGAGCCCATCGGCGACACCTTCTACAGCGACAATTTTGCCGTCTTCGGGGCGCGCTTCTACTACCCGGGCGAAGACCATGACAGCGGCGGCATGAAAGTCAAAAGCCTCTACTACGACGGCAAGAACGGCGAACTGATCGGCGATGAAGTCCCCTGGCAGGGCACTGCCGCCGACGTCTTCAACCAGCTTCAGTTCCCCCTGCACTCCGGGCGCATTGCCGGCATGCCGGGCCGCATCATCGTGTCGATCATGGGCATCGCCGTGGCCATGCTGTCGATTACCGGCGTAGTGATCTGGTGGAAGAAGCGCAAGGCACGGGTGGCCATTAAAAAGCGTAAGCGGGAAATGACCTTAAGCTCCGCCACCTCTCAATAGGCACCTGTAGGAGCACCTCTTGAG
>NZ_DEXN01000003.1:4688-67605 GCF_002364155.1 Alcanivorax sp. UBA3183 | reverse complement strand
ACCTCAAGAGGTGCTCCTACAGGGGGTTATAGCCAGGCGGCGTTCCAGTACGGGTAGTCTCTTAGTGAACGTACCAACCCGCCACGCAAAGGATTCGCGACTATATATCGCGCCACATCCAGAATGCTCTCCTCTTTGCGTATCGCATGGTCGTGGTATCCCTTCTGCCAGACTGCAGCGCCACAAAGCCGACCGCTTCTCCCCTTCATTCTTAACATCACTTTTGACAAGGAAGCACCGTCTTCAAGTTGAAAGAGCCAGTGCAGATGATCCGGCATGAGCATATAGCAAAGGGTTGAAGTAGCACCTGACTGGTCACTCCAGAAAAGCGTTCTGCACACCTGACTTGCGAGGTGATTGTCGGAGAAGAAAGGGTAGCGGCCATTCGTCACAGAGGTGACGTGATAAACCCTCCCTGCTTCGGAATACCGCCCCGCCCGAAGACGACTTCCCTGATATCGTCTGACCATACAGACAGGGTTGCTATCAACACCACGACAGAAAAGACGACATCTCTGAATTATTCGTAGGCATTTCTATCAAAAGGCTCGACCCATGGAAGGGCAAATCTAGAAGAAAAATCAGAACCGATCACGACCAGGCTGATTGAGGTTGTTAATGCGCGTTTTACCCAATAGCTTCAGCAGCAGGTTGCGAAAGAAACGCAGCAGCGGGTAGAGCACTGTCGACACGCGCCGGGAACAGAACATCCAGTAGTTGAAGCGGTTAAACACGCCGGAGCGACTGCCGATCAGGGCCAGGGCATGGATGGCATCGGCGCCGTAGTAGAGCTGGTCGCCCATCTTCAGCACCATGCCCTGGTCAATATCCATGCCGGCGCCGGTAATCTCGCGCATCACCTCACTGTCTTCCCGGGCATCCACGATGCGCAGCTCACCCACGCTGTCGCGAATCCGCACCACCTGGCAGTAGGCATGGCAGGCCGGGCATTCCTTGTCGTAGACCAGCAAGATCTCGGGACGTGAGATGTCGGGGCGTGACACGTGATCTCCAGCTGAGCCAATAAAAAGCCCCCGGGAAGGGGGCTTGTGGTTACCACTGAATCGGCGCTTCCGAGGAGCCCGGGCTGGCTTTCTGCCCGGCGGGGCGGGCGGCGGGATCGCTGGACTGGCGCGAAGTACGCACCCGGTCACCCGCCTGTAGCGCGCTACTGGCCGGGCCTTCCAGACGGGCCACACCATAATCCGGGCGCACGTCGGTGACCGTCAGGGTAGCCAGGACGTTACCCTCCAGCTTGATGGTCAGGCCGGTGTCCGGGTCTTTCATTTCCCCGGCAGGGCGGTAGACCTGCATGCTGGCATCCTGCTCCAGCCGGCCCTGACCTTGGCTGAGGAAGACCGTGTCGCCCTGCACCTTGATGATCTGCACCGGGTAGAGCACGTCGGTGGCAGCACCGGCCATGGCACGGGCAATGGCCGGGTAGAGTTCATCCGCCAGCCGTTCCGGATGATTGCGGTCGTCGATATTGAGCTGACGGGCCACTTCGCGGATGGAGGCTTCGGACTTGTTCCAGTCGAACAGATCCGCCCACAGGATTTCGCTGGTGGTGGTGTCGATCAGCCGATAGCGAACGCGGATGCGCGGTTCATAGCCGGAGAATTTGGCCCCGTAGAATTCCCGCTGGCTGTCGCCGATGCTGAAGTCCTCGATGGTACCTACCAGCAGCAGATCGGCACCCTTGCGCTGCCCCAGACGGACCAGCTCTTCCGGCGCCACACTCCCTTCCTGCACCACCGCCTGCTCCTGGTCGATGGCATCCAGGTTGGCCCGGTCCAGCACCCGGAAGCGCCCGGACTGGGTAAAGGCGGTAACCAGATCATCGCGCAACTGACGCTGCACCTGGCTGGCCGGCACCTGCAGATCGCCCAGATCATAGCGGGGCTTGCGGCTGTCGAAGGTGGTGATGGCAATGCCTGGCAGGTGCGAGCGATCCGCGCCCAGCGCCTTGGGGCGCAGCACATCCGCCTGCACATTCGCCTGCCACAGGCCGTCTTCCACCTGCTTCACCGACTGCACCTGGTAACTCTTGATGTTGCCCAGGGTGGGCAGCTGCGGTTCCGGCACCGAGGTCTCGGTACCGATCCAGGTGCTGACATCACCCTGCTGGCGAATCACCCATTCCAGCATATTGGTGCGGAAGTTCGGGTCCACCGCCACGCTGACCCCGCCAGCCTGTCGCACCGCTGCCACCAGGGCATTGGTCATGGCCTGTTCCGGGTTGTCGCCGTAACCCCGGGCCGACACGGAAATGGTTTCCGTGGCCGCCTGGGCCAGTGACGAACACAGCAACAGGATGAAAAATAACGGAGCGAACAGGTGCTTGGTCATAACGGCCTCCATGTCTGGTTAGCCTGCACGCAAGCGGGAGCACCGGTTGCGTGCAGCGTCCTTACAACCCGAACAGGCTCTTGCTGCGAGTCTTGCGGATTTCTTTTTCGTTGGTCCACTCGATAATGCCGGTCTGGATATTGAGCAGCTTCAAGGTGAACTTGTAGTACACGTCCTTGGTGCTGCCATCGCGCTTGACGATGGAAGAGAAGTTACCGTACATCATCAGCTCGGCGCCGATCTGGCGGCCCATGGCGGCGGCAGTGGACGGATCCACCAGGCCGGAATCGCTCTGGTAGTCCAGCTGCTGACGCACGCGATCGACCACGGACATGTCCACAAAACGGAATTTGCCGGAGTTGATCAGCTTGGACTGAATGGTGTCGGTAATGGACTCGGTGTCCACATGCTCGGTGGTCTTGTTCTTGATGCGATCCACGAATACCACCGGACGGCGGTTCTGGGTCATCTGCACGATGGGCGGGAACACCATCATGTCATCCACCATCTTGGCGGCGATCATCTGCAGGTCGGTGGAACCGAAATCCGTGTTCACGGTTTCGCGGGCCTGGGCATCACCGTAATCCACCTTGGAGGCACAGCCTGACAGGGCCAGGGCGCTGCCCAGCAGCAGCATGGAAAGTACGCGTAGCATTATGATTTTCTCCTTGTTCCCTTTAGAAAGGTACGCGACGTTTATTCGCGTACCCAGATTTCAAAGCGTACCGCGGACGGGTTGGGGGCAACGGCCTGGACGCTGTTCTGGCTACGACCGGCCATCACCACCTGCCGCCAGGGCTGGCCTTCCGGGGCCTGCTCGAAACCATCCTTATCGAACCATTTGAACTTGTATTGGAAATCCAGTTCAAATTTCCAGTCATTTTCCAGGGTGGCCTGTATATAGAGCAGGTCCCCCACGGTCTTTTGCTTCAGGTCCTGCACGGAAATACGGCTGGCCAGCAGACTGTTGCTGGAATAGACCTTGGTGATGGTCTGGCCGTCTTCATCCACTTCCATGCGGCCCATATTGGTGGCCGAGCAGGCCGCCAGCATCGCGGCCAGCAGCAGCGCCAGCATCGGGCGTAACAGTGTCATAAGGGTCCCTCCTGAACGGGTAACACGCGGGTAATCAGCTGGCCGGGAACGGCCGCCACATGAATCACGGTGAGGCCACGGTTTACCACCGGTACCGTCAACGTAGCATTGCCCCCGGGGGTGCTCAATA
The DNA here is from genome assembly GCF_002364155.1 of Alcanivorax sp. UBA3183. Lineage (NCBI taxonomy): Bacteria > Pseudomonadati > Pseudomonadota > Gammaproteobacteria > Oceanospirillales > Alcanivoracaceae > Alcanivorax > Alcanivorax sp. UBA3183. The sequence goes on along the minus strand of NZ_DEXN01000003.1, from coordinate 64,031 downwards.
CAAGGGTATGTTCCCCCTGAGGCAGTGAAAATCGTGTTGCCTGGGCATAGGCCGGCAGGGTCAGCCAGCTACGCCGGTCCGCCTGCTCACTGACCAGGTTATACAGCTGGGTGGCAAAGGCCCCCAGCGGGCCGAAATCATCATTGGCCTTTTTCTGCAAGTTGTACTTGGCCGTAGCACGCAGGGTCTGGCGAACCAGCATGCCGGGCAGACGCTCTTTGAGATCCTTGGCGGCCAGGGCCCCCACATCGGCCAGCACTACGGTTTCGCCCAGTGGCTGGCTGGCGCTGTCCAGCACGCGCAGGCTGTTGGGCCGCGGCTTGCTGGTCAGGGAATAGGTCGGGAAGGCCACCGAGAAGATACCGTGGACGGTGGGAATGGGCAGGCTGAATTCTTCCCGCGCCTGCACGAAGCCCTGCTCGTAGAGCACTGCCACCATGCCGTCCTCGGCAGGACGGCCCTTCATGGCATTGGACACCCGCTGTACGTCTTCCTTGAGCATGTCCAGCTCAGGGTGGATCTCCAGGGCCTTCTTGTAGTCCACCAGGGCATCGTTGTATTCACCGTGGGCTTCCCAGAACAGGGCGGACAGATAGAAGGTCCAGGCGTTCTGGAAGCTGGCTTTCACTTCCCCGGCCACCGCATTAATGCCCTGGAAATAGCCATCGAACTGGCTCAGGTCCACGTTGTTTTCTTCTGCGGCTTCCTCGGCCTTGGCAATTTCCTTGTCGCGCTTGTCGGCGGCTACCCGCTGCTCCAAGGCCGCGCCACGCAATTCCACGGCGGTGCCGGTAGGATCGTTGGCATCCCAGTAATTCAGGGCCTGATAGGCATGGGTAAAGATGCGCTCGTAGTCCGGCGCCACATAGCCGCGGGCATTGTCGTTGGTAATCAATGAGGAGGCGGAAGCCGTCAGCGATGACACCTGAATGCGAGCACTGGCGTCTTCGTCGTCATATTTCTGAATGGCGCCGGCAAAGGCTTCGCGGCTCTGCTCACGCTGGCCGGTAAGCTGACTGACTCGACCCAGTTCCTGCAGATACAGCACGCCATCGCCGCCACTGGCCGCTTTTTCCAGCTTCTGGGTGGCCGCCGGGGTCACCGGGGCGGTGGCCAGCGAGGCCTTCCATTGCTGGGCCTGATTGGGGTAGGGCACAAACAGGGAGTTTGTGGCACAGCCGGACAATGCCAGCAGCCCTGCAACCAACAGGCATCCTTTCCTGAGTCGTCTCATAGGTTAAATACGAAAAAAGCCGGAGCAAGCAAGGTAGCCCGCCACCGGCTTTTTGTCGAGTGTTTCACAGTTCCGCAGGAGCGCCCGAACGAACGCTCCTGCAGAAACACCGGGTCGTCTAGAACAACACCCGGGTGCGGATGGTGCCATCAATGGTGCGCAGCTTCTCCAGCGCCAGCTGGCTGTAGCCCTTGTCCACGTCGATGACCACGTAACCGATCTCTTCGTTGGTCTGCAGGTACTGACCGCAGATGTTGATGCCGTTCTCGGAGAACACGGTGTTGATCTGGGTGAGCACGCCGGGCACGTTCTTGTGAATGTGCAGCAGACGGTGCATGTCCGGGTGAGCCGGCAGGGCCACTTCCGGGAAGTTCACCGCGCCCAGGGTGGCGCCGTTATCGGAGTAGCGAATCAGCTTCTCGGACACTTCGGTGCCGATGTTCACCTGGGCTTCCTGGGTGGAGCCACCGATGTGCGGGGTCAGGATCACGTTGTCGAATTCACGCAGCGGGCTGATGAACTCGTCGTCGTTGCCCTTTGGCTCTTCCGGGAACACGTCGATGGCAGCGCCCAGCAGGTGGCCGTCGCGCAGGGCACCGGCCAGGGCATCGATGTCCACCACTTTGCCGCGGGCATAGTTGATCAGGTAACCCTTGGGCTTGATGGCGCGAATCTGTTCTTCCTTGATCATCCAGCGGGTGGCGGCGGTGTCCGGCACATGCAGGCTGACCACGTCGGACTGCCCCAGCAGCTCGGTGAGGCTGCTCACCTGCTCGGCATTACCCAGCGGCAACTTGGGAATCACGTCGTAGAACTTCACTTTCATGCCCATGGATTCGGCCAGCACCGACACCTGAGCGCCAATGTTGCCGTAACCCACGATCCCCAGGGTCTTGCCACGGATCTCGTAGCTGTCCTTGGCAGACTTCAGCCAGCCACCGCGGTGGGCAGAGGCGTTCTTCTCGGGAATGCCACGCATCAGGTTGATGGTGTGGGCAATCACCAGCTCAGCCACCGAGCGGGTGTTGGAATAGGGGGCATTGAATACCGGGATACCACGCTTCAGGGCGGCATTCAGATCCACCTGATTGGTACCGATACAGAAACAACCCACACCGATCAATTTCTCCGCAGCCTGGAACACCTCTTCGGTGAGCTGGGTGCGGGAGCGAATGCCGACGAAATGGGCATCCTTGATCTTGTCTGCCAGATCGTTGCCGGTCAGCGCGGTGGGCAGCAGCTCCACATTGCTATAGCCGTGCGCTTTCAGGTTCTCCACGGCGTTTTCGTGGATGCCCTCGAGCAGGAGAACGCGGATCTTGTCCTTCTCAAGAGAAGTATCGGCCATGATTCAGTCTCGGTAGCCTGTGAAATGGGCGCGTATGTTAACATAGCCCGCTCAAATTGAGAGCAGCCGAGCCGTCGGATTGCTCAAGTTGCCGTGAGAACGCCTCAACATCGTGCGTTTTACCCCTGCAGGAGACCCGTTGATGACCGCCCATGCCCATGCTGCGCTGGAGCAACTGACTGATTTGCTTGGCAATCGCCTCCTTACCGACCCGCAAAGCGCGGAGCGCTACGGGGTCGACTGGACCAAGGTATGGGCGCCGGCCCCCTGCGCGGTAGCGCTGCCGGAGACCATCGACGAGGTACAGCAGATCGTGGAAATCGCCAACGACCACGGCCTGCACCTGGTGCCCTCCGGGGGTCGCACCGGCCTGTCCGCCGGGGCGGTAGCCGCCAACGGCGAGCTGGTGGTGGCCTTCGATCGCATGAACAAGGTGCTCGATTTCAACGAATTCGACCGCGCCGTCACCGTGCAGCCCGGCGTCATCACCCAGCAATTGCAGGAATTCGCCGAAGAGAAGGGCCTGTTCTACCCGGTGGACTTCGCCTCTGCCGGCTCCAGCCAGATCGGCGGCAACATCGGCACCAATGCCGGTGGCATCAAGGTGATTCGCTATGGCATGACCCGCGACTGGATCACCGGCCTGAAAGTGGTCACCGGCAAGGGCGAACTGCTGGACCTGAACAAGGGCCTGATCAAGAACGCCACCGGCTACGACTTCCGTCATCTGTTCATCGGCGCCGAAGGCACCCTGGGCTTTGTGGTAGAAGCCACGGTAAAACTGGCCCGCGAACCGAAAGACCTGACCGCGCTAGTGCTGGGTGCACCGGGTTTCCGCGAAGTGATGAAGATCCTGCACGCCTTCCAGCAGGACATCGACCTGACCGCCTTCGAGTTCTTCTCCGACAAGGCCATGGCCCACGTGCTGGAACACGGCGTTGCCAAACCTTTCGACACCGAGTGCCCGTTCTACTGCCTGCTGGAATTCGAACAGCTGTCAGAGGCCACCGGCGATCAGGCCATGGCCATCTTCGAAAAGTGCGTGGAAGAAGGCTGGGTGCTGGACGGCGTCATGAGCCAGTCCCTGCAGCAGCTCGACCAGCTGTGGCAGCTGCGTGAGCGCATCTCCGAATCCATCGCTCCGCACACCCCTTACAAGAACGACATCTCGGTCACTGTCTCCAAGGTGCCGGACTTCGTGGAAGACATCGACACCGTGGTGCAGGACGCCTACCCGGATTTCGAGATCGTCTGGTTCGGCCACATCGGCGACGGCAACATGCACCTGAACATCCTCAAGCCCGCAGACCTGGCCAAGGAAGACTTCTTCGCCCAGTGCAACAACGTCTCCAAGTGGGTGTTCGAAATTGTCGAGAAATACAACGGCTCCATCTCTGCAGAGCACGGCGTGGGCATGACCAAGAAACCCTATCTGGAATATTCCCGCAGCCCGGAAGAAATCGCCTGCATGAAAGCGGTAAAACACGTCTTCGATCCCAACAACGTCATGAACCCGGGGAAACTGTTCGATGTTTGATGAAGTGAACACCCCGGTGGATCAGGACGGCTATAAACACCGCTGGATCGACGGCGCGCCCATCGACATCCCGGTGGGCAAGGTGGTGTGCGTGGGCCGCAACTACGCCGACCATGCCAGAGAACTGGGCAATGACGTCCCGGACGCCCCCATCCTGTTCATGAAGCCGGCCACCTCGTTGGTAAGCCTGCACGAACCCCTCGAGTTGCCCAAAGGGCAGGGCGAGGTGCACCACGAAGTGGAAATGGTAGTGCTGATCGGCAAACGGATTCACAAGGAAACCGACCTGGACAACGTCCGCTTCAGCATCGCCGGCTACGCCGTCGGCCTGGACCTGACCCTGCGTGACGTACAGAACACCCTGAAAGAAAAAGGCCACCCCTGGGAACGGGCCAAAGCCTTCGACGGCGCCGCCCCGGTATCCGGTTTCATCGATGCCCGCGGCATTTCCGTGAAGCAGAAACTCAACGTCACCCTGGAAATCAACGACGAGGTGCGCCAGCACGGTCACACCGGCCAGATGCTGTTCCCCACCTTCGAGTTACTCAGCGAAATCAGCCAGACCTTCACCCTGGAACCCGGCGACGTAGTCTTCACCGGCACCCCCGCCGGCGTCGGCCCGCTCAACAGCGGCGACAAGTTTACCGCGCGACTGGGGAATATCATTCAGGTGTTCGGCTCCGTCGCCTGACGACCCGAACACCGCTTCCACTCCACCGATGAGACGATGGAAACAGAGCACATCACCATGATGCTTTCATGGCGAAAACTGTTTTAGTGGTTGGCCATGCCGGGCAGTTAACTGCCCAGCGTGACATGATCAAAACAGGAAAATGGGTAAGGCCTTTGATCATGTACAAGCGCAGAAATTTTTGACTCCATTTAGCGGTTACAGATAGCAAAAAATACTACCCGCACAGCCCGCAATACCTACTCCTCCTCAAACGCATCCCGATGAAACTCCGCCGCTTCCATCACCTCACGTAATCCGCATTCCATCAGTTCCGGCACATCGCCGCCGGCCATTACGGTCAGCATGGTATGTACGCCGCGGGCGAGCGAGGTCAGGTTGTAGCCACCCTCAAGCACCAGTACCAGGCGGCCGTCACAATGTTTGTCGGCAATGCCCTGGACGATGCCGGTGAGGGCGGCGAAGCCGTCGTAGCTCAGATTGAACGCCATGTCGTTGTGGTGGGGATCGGTGCCGGCAGAGACCAGCACCAGGTCGGGCTCAAAACGGTCTGCAGCGGGAATCAAAATGTCGCGGAAGGCTTTTTCCATGGCGATATCACCAGAAGCCTCCGGCAAGGGAACGTTAACCGTATACCCCTCACCCAGGCCGGCGCCCACCTCATTCAAATTACCGGAGCCCGGATAAAATGGCGCGGCGCAGTGGGTGTCGAAGAACAGTACATCCGGGTCGGCCCAAAAGATGTCCTGGGTGCCGTTGCCGTGGTGTACATCCCAGTCAACAATCAGGATGCGCTCGCAACCCAGTTTTGCCTGGGCATGGGCGGCGGCCACGGCCACGTTATTGAACAGGCAGAATCCCCGCGCTCGCACCGGTTCGGCATGATGGCCGGGAGGACGAACCAGAGCGAATGCGCTTTTCGTTTCGCCCTTTACCACGCTCTCCACGGCGGCAATGGCATTCCCCGCCGCGGAGCTGGCTGCGGAAATACTTTCCGGCGAAACAGCGGTGGTGTCGCTGTCCAGCCAGGCGCGTTTGCCTGCCAGGGAAAAGATATGATCCAGGTAGGTGGTGGTGTGGACACGTCCCAGTTGTTCGTAGGTGGCGGGTGAGCCTGACTGGAACTGTACGCCCTCGATGGGTTCCTGCTTGAGCAAGTCCATGATGGCGGTGAGCCGGCCGGGGTGTTCCGGGTAGTCCCATTTGAAGTTCAGCCCACCGAGAATACTTCTTACCCGCTTTTCCACCCGGCTGGGAAGAAAGGGCAAATCCACCTGGGGGTTATGGCCGAGCATTACCTCGTCATAAAACACGGTTACGCTACGCGACTCTACCACTCGTGACTCCCTCACTTTGTGTGTGTCCTCGCTTGATTCTCCGCGTAACTCCCTACGTAACGCAACCGCAGACCAGCCGCTGCACGACCTGCTCCATCCATCGCGCCATGATCGGCGCTTGGCAATAACGCTGTACCCGCGATTACGTCACCCGAAAATGCTTGCGCAGATTCTCGTTGACCCACCCGCCAAGCCGTTCCCGACCAATACCGTCGATAAAATCCCGTACCTGCTCCGTATAGTCACGATCTTCTTCGAGAATATGATGCAACAGCCACTTCTCCAGCACCTGCAATAGCGGCTCTGCCACGGCTTCACCTTCTTCATGGCGGCGCATCAGAGACTCGATATGAAAGGTGAACTTGCGGTGCAGAGAGTGGTGATCATCCAGCTCGTCATAACCGGCCCGCTCCATAAGCGCTTCCTCAAAGCTGAAGTGGGATTCGGTGTAGTCCACCAGATCATAGAGCACCCGGGCCACGCCCAGTTGGGCGCCAGGTTGGCCGACCAGACGGTCCAGGTCGTTGATGTAGTCCACGATGCGTTTGTGCTGCTGGTCGATGACCAGGATACCCAGCTCATAGGCCGGGCCCCATACGATGCGCATGATCCCTCTCCGTTTGCCGTGCTGCAGGTTCTTGACGCTAGCAGGGGGCGAAACGGCGAATGTAGATATGGATCAAGGTTTGTGCGCGAAAGACAGGGGGGAACTGCCTGGCGGCCGTTGCGTCCTCCCGGCGTCGACGGGCCACCCCTGTTACGGTGCCGCTGGGGCGGCTTTGCGTAACGCCCGCAACGCATCCACCAGAATAATGGCCAGCAAGGCCGCGGCGGAGAGCGGGAAGGCCAGAGCCACCACCAGCATGATCACAGCCACGGTGCGTGCCGGGGCCGGTTCGGCGCGGGGCGGGGCACGGCGGGACTGGCGCTTCCACCAGAGCAGGGCCCCGGTGACGGTGAGCGCCAGTATCAGGGTCACCAGCAGCAGATTGAGCAGCCAGTTCCACAGACCCAGGTCCCCCTGGTGCAGCGGAATGGAGGCGGCCATGGCTTTGCCCATGGCCGGATAGTCGGCGAAGCGGATTTCCTGCAGAACCTGGCCGGTGGCGGGATCCAGGTGCAGGATGCGCTCGTCCATCGGGTTTGTCAGGTCGCCGGCGATGGTGGTGGCCGAGACCGTCCAGACACCATTGTCCTGTTGCGGGAAATGCACACGGAAATTGCCGAACCCCTGTGCACGGGCCTGACTCACCACATCATCCAGTCGCAGGGACCCATCACCCGTACTGCCCTGCGGCATGGGGGTCTGCTCCACCGCCCAGGGCACGCGATGCAGGCCGGCTTCGTTCATGGCGTGATGGCTGTCGACGGCCTCCGGGACCACCTGTGTGGCATCAAAGCGGGTGCCCGGCAGGGAACCCCAGGGTTGCACCAGTTTGCCACCCCAGATGTTGGTCCAGGCCAGGCCGGAGATCAGGAAGAACAACAACGGCAGGGCAATCAGCCAGCCAATGCCCAGGTGCCAGCCGCGCCAGTCCGCCCGGCTGCTGACGGTCCGGGAAGGAATCAGGGCGCGCAGGCCGCCCTTCGGCCAGGCCAGATAGAGGCCGGTGACGATCATCAGTACTGCCAGACCGGCAGCGATTTCGATCAGGGCATCTCCCAGGTCACCGAGGAACAGGGAGCCATGGAATGTCTTGATACGCGCATAGAGGCTGGCAGCGGGATCCCGGTCACCCAGTATCTGTCCGGTATAGGGATTCAGATAGACTACGGTGGCCGGCGCATGATGGCCACCGTGGCCGGCATGGGAATGGGGCTGCAGAGAAAACCGTGCGGACTCATCGGCAGCCTGGGGCGGCAGGTAGAGTTTTACTGCGGCATGCGGATATTGTTGCTCCACGGTTTCCAGCAACACGGAGGCGAGCAGGGGATTGGTCCCTGCTTCAACCGTCTGCAGTGACGCGTTCAGGGCCGTATCCAGCGGCTTGCTTAGCAACATCAGCAGGCCGGTGAACGCCAACATAAACAGGAAGGGAAGCACCAGCATGCCGACCAGGAAATGCCAGCGCCACACCGCCCGGTAGAAACGGGTGGGCCCGGATCCGGCTGGATTGACAGCGTTCATGGGCAGACCCTCTCGTCAGAAATCAAAGCGGATGCCCGCGAACACGGAACGGGGTTCGCCTGCCTGAAGAAGGGCATCGTTGATGTTCGCGTCATTCCGTACGGTCAGGTTGGCCACGTAGGCTTCATCGGTCAGGTTGCGGCCTTCCAGATAGACTTCCCAGGCATCACGGGTGACACCGGTACGCAGGCCAACCAGTTCGTAGCCGTCCACCTCATAGCTGTTTTCAAAGTCGGCAAAACGGTCATCGACGATGTCGAAGGTGGGGCCGGCAAAGAAACCGTTGGCATGGCGGTACATGACTTCACCCTTGATGAAGAACACCGGGGCCACCGGCAGCTGGTTGTCGCCGTAGACCGGGTCGTTATCGAAGGTGAAGTCGTTATAGGTCATGCTCAACAGCGGTTCGATGCGGTGGCGGCCATCGCCCAGGGCAAAGCTGGCACCCACCCGGGCTTCCACGCCGGCGTGGATGGTGTCTTCCACGTTGGTGACCAGGCTGGTGCCCTGTGCAGCCGGATTATCTACAGAGAGAATTTCATCCTCGATCTGGGCGTAGTAGACCGCCACTTCCCAATTCCACTCGTTATCCTGGCCAAACGGTGCCACACCCCGGGTTCCCACTTCCCCGACCACACCCTGCATGGCATCCAGGGTGTCATTGTTCGCCTGGACCTCGTCTTCCAGCTCGTACAGGGTGGGCGCCTCATAGAGCTTGCTCACATTGGCGAACAGCTCGCTGCGATCGGCCACCTGGTAGATCACCCCAAGGCGCGGATTGAAGGATTCGTAGGTGTCGTTGGGATTGCGTTGTGCACCGGAGGATACGTTTACATTATCTACCTCCCGGCTCCCGGTGACCGCCTGGGCCCCGTAGACCAGTGTCCAGCGCTCGGCAAAGTGCCAGCGATCCATGGCGAAGATTTCCAGGTTGTCCGCCTTGTTATCCACTTTGGTGGTCAGGGCATCGCGGATGCCGCCGCTGTGGGTGTAGTTGCCGCCTTTCACCCAGGTTTGCCCGTAGTTGAGCCCGAGCAGCAGATCATGGTTGCCCATCTGTTTGTCGAAACGCACGGTGGTACCGAAGGTGGTCTGGTCGTTGTCGATCAACAAGCTGAAGAACGGATTCTCGACAATCGGGTGATAGAGCGACTGGTCTTCAAAGGAAACGCCCACCACCAGATTGCTGGTGTCACTGAGTTGCCAGCGGGTGCGGTTGGCCACACGCCAGGTTTCCACATTCTTGAGGAAGTTGCCGCGCTCGTTGTTTTCCCCGGCCTGGTAGGGGTCCTCATCGAACTGGGCCCGGGTGAGAGAGCCGGCAAGCTCCTGATCGTTATCTGTGTAGGAAAAGTAGAAGCGGTTTTCCACCGTATCGCTGATCTGCCAGCCGGTGTTGGCATAAACGCTGCCGCGCTGCTGCTCCTGGTGCTCCCGGTAACCGTCATAGCTGCGCTGCTCCACGGTCACCAGCGCATCCTTGTCACCGGCCACGACACCACCGGTAATCCGGCTTTGCACGGTGCCGTGGGAGCCACCACTAAGGGAAATCTGGTTGTTGGTGTTACGGGCCGTGGGGCTGATAAAGTCGATGGCCCCACCCAGGGTGCTGGCGCCGTAGGTAAGCGCATTGGCACCCCGGGCAATGGCCGCATAGCGGGCGGCCATCGGATCAATAAAGCTGTTGTGGTTGTTGCCATCGGCAGCGGTCACCGGCAGGCCATCAATCATCAGTTTGACGCCGTTGCCATCGAAGTTGGTGGCATCCAGGTTGGAGCCCCGGCTGGACAGAAAGGTGGCATCGCCGGTGGCACCGGTGGCGGTCCATATGCCCGGCACATAGCGCAGCATGTCTCCGATACTGACCACGTTGCGCTCATTGAGCGTCTGCGTGTCCACCAGAGTCACCGCGCCGGGGGTCAGGGCCTGCTCGCGCTGGAGTTCGATTGGGGTTTCCGCGGCGGCATTTTCCGCGGAGCCCTCTACGGTCACCGGCGCCAGCACATTGGCCTCGTCGTCTGCCGCGATGGCATCCACGGAGATCAACAGACACAGGCAGGCAAGCAACGGTTGGCGCGATGAAGACAGCATGAACGATTCCCCAGGGTATTCGGCAAGGACGGCAGGGCACTGGGCCCGATAACGGCGGCAGAGTGTATGGGGATTCGCGGGGCGGGGACATGTGGCATTTTGTCGCACACTTGCCGCCTTGTTATGCAAAAATAATGGCCATGGCATGGGCCCCGTCAGAAGGCCCGGATTCAACAACCAAGACGACAGCGTTTAAAACCGGGATAATGGCGACCCTTCGCCCGCCATTTCGCAACCCCGGTAGCCCCGCCATGGAAATCAACGTCAACTTCCTCGATAACCTTCGCCTGGAAGCCAAGTTCGACGACTTCACCGTCATCACCGACCAGCCCATCCGCTACAAGGGCGATGGCTCGGCACCCAGTCCGTTTGACTATTTCCTGGCGTCGTCGGCCATGTGCGCGGCCTATTTCGTGAAGGTGTACTGCAAGGCGCGGGATATCCCCACGGACAATATCCGCCTGTCGCAGAACAATATCGTCGACCCGGAAAACCGTTATAACCAGATTTTCCGGATTCAGGTGGAGCTGCCGGAGGATATTTCCGACAAGGACCGGCAGGGAATCCTGCGCTCCATTGATCGCTGCACGGTGAAGAAAGTGATCCAGACCGGGCCGGAATTCCAGATCGAACAGGTGGAAAACCTTGACGAGGATGCCCAGGCGCTGCTGATGGTGACGCCGGACGAGGAACATCGCACCTTTATCGAGGGCAAGGACCTGCCGCTGGAGCAGACCATCGCCAACATGAGCGCCATCCTCGAAGAACTAGGCATGAAGATCGAGATCGCGTCCTGGCGCAATATCGTCCCCCATGTCTGGTCCCTGCATATCCGCGATGCGGCCTCGCCCATGTGCTTTACCAACGGCAAGGGCGCCACCAAGGAAGCGGCGCTTTGTTCGGCGCTGGGCGAGTTCATCGAACGGCTCAACTGCAACTTCTTCTACAACGACCAGTTCTTCGGCGAAGAGATCGCCAACAGCGACTTCGTGCATTATCCCGACGAGAAGTGGTTCAAACCCGGGCCCAACGATGCGCTGCCATCGGAAATCCTGGATGACTACTGCCTGGGCATCTACAACCCGGAGGGGGAGCTGGGTGGCTCCAACCTGATTGATACCAACTCCGGTCGGGTGGACCGGGGCATCTGCTCGCTGCCCTTTACACGCCACTCCGATGGCGAGACCGTGTACTTTCCCTCCAACCTGATTGAAAACCTGTTCCTCAGTAACGGCATGAGTGCGGGCAATACCCTGGCCGAAGCGCAGGTGCAGTGCCTCTCGGAAATCTTCGAGCGGGCGGTGAAGAAGCACATCATCGAGGAAGAAATCACCCTGCCGGATGTCCCCGACGCCGTGCTCGCCAAATACCCGGCGATTGTGGAAGGCATCCAGGCGCTGGAAGAGCAGGGCTTCCCGGTGCTGGTGAAGGATGCCTCCCTGGGCGGCCAGTTCCCGGTGATGTGCGTGACCCTGATGAACCCGCGCACTGGTGGGGTATTTGCCTCCTTCGGCGCCCACCCGAGTTTTGAAGTGGCACTGGAACGCAGCCTTACCGAGCTGCTGCAGGGCCGCAGTTTCGAAGGCCTCAACGATGTGCCGCCACCCACCTTCAATAGCCAGGAAGTCACCGAACCCAACAATTTCGTGGAGCACTTTATTGATTCCACCGGGGTGGTGAGCTGGCGCTTCTTCAGCGCCACGGCAGATGAAAATTTCTGCGAGTGGGATTTTTCCGGCAGCAATGAGGAAGAAGCCGCGCGGCTGTTCGCTATTCTTGATGATCTGGAAAAAGAGGCTTACGTAGCGGTCTACGACCAGCTGGGTGCATCGGCCTGCCGGATTCTGGTGCCGGACTTTTCCGAGGTCTACCCGGTGGAAGACCTGATCTGGGACAACACCAACATGGCGCTGGATTACCGGGAAGACATTCTCAACCTGCACCGCCTTAGCGACGACCAGCTCAGCCAGCTGACAGAGCGCCTGGAAGAAAGCCAGATCGACAACTACACCGACATCATTACCCTGATCGGTATCGAGTTCGACGAGAACACCGTGTGGGGCCAGCTTACCGTGCTGGAACTGAAGCTGCTGATCAACCTGGCGCTACAGCGTCATGAAGAAGCGCTGGAACTGGTGGATATGTTCCTGCAGTTCAACGACAACACGGTGGTACGCGGGCTGTTCTACCAGGCCATGCGTGCGGTGCTGGAAATCACCCTGGATGACGAGCTGGAGTTGGAGGATTATCTGGTTAACTTCCAGCGCATGTTTGGTAATGACACTATGGAGGCGGTGGTTGGCTCGGTGAATGGTACGGTCCGTTTCCATGGCCTGACGCCTACCAACATGCAGCTGGAAGGCCTGGAAAAACATCAGCGTCTTATTGAAAGCTACAAGAAACTGCATGCGGCGAGGGCGGCCAAGGCGGGGGTGGCGTAACCAGCCCCCAATACCGATTGCTGTAGGAGCTATGCTTGCATGGCGAACAGGCTTGCGGAAGGGTTCGCCATGCAAGCATAGCTCCTACGGATGATTCACTCTCAGGCCATCACCTCAATCACCACCTTCCCCCGACACCGGCCCGTGCGGCTGCGATCATAAGCTTGCTGGCTTTCCGCCAGAGGAAAAACGCTGTCGATGATGGGGCGCAGTTTGCCGCTTTCCACCAGGCCCGACAGTGTATCCAGATCCCGCGTCCAGGACTCCACCACCACGGTGCCGCAGTGCTTTCCGAACACACGGTAGAACGGTGTGATCAGCATGGAGCGGGCGTCACCACCGGTAGAGATGAACCAGCCATCTTCAGCTATAAGGGCATCACAGGTGCGCGGGGATTCGTAGGAGGTCACGTCGAAAACCAGGTCGAAAGCGCCGGCGGTGTGGCGGTAGTCGCCCAGGGTGTAGTCGATGATCTCGTCGGCACCCAGTTCGCGAGCGAAGTCAGCGTTGCGGCCACTGCAGACCCCGGTAACGTGTAAGCCCATGGCCTTGGCGATCTGCACGGCGAAGGTGCCGACACCGCCGGAGGCGCCGATGATCAATACTCTCTTGCCGGCTTCTGCCTTGCCCTTGTGCAGCCCCTGCAAAGCCGTCTGCGCCGCCAGCGGCATGGAAGCTGCCTGCTGGAACGTCAGCGACGACGGTTTTTTGGCGATGCGCTTCTGGTCGATGCGCGTCAGTTCCGCCAGGGACGCGGTGCGCGGGCGCATGTCCATCCCGTAAACCGCATCGCCGATCTCGAAATCCCGCACCTTGCTGCCCTTGTCGATAATCACGCCAGCCAGATCATCACCGAAGAAGGGCGGCAGCTTGTTAACTAGCAGGGGCGACAACGCCACCGCTGCATGGTAGTTCAACTTCCAGTCCTTGGGATTCACGGAGGCCGCATGCACTTGCACCAGCACATCGTTCGCGCCAAGCCTTTCAGGCACTGACCTGTCGGTGAGGCTAAGGGTGGGAGACAGGCTCCAACCGGTGGTGACAATGGCTTTCATGATGTAGCTCCAAGAAAAAGTCCGGCACCAAGCTTAGCAAAGGGTCGCGCCAAGCGAATGGTCCGATAACGCCAAGCAAGGGGTGAGATTCAGTCAATGCTTCAGCGATTGTCAGGAACGGGCACCCCTGGCATGACGCGGCTCACGCTTTAGTCGCCGTCATTCAAACAAGGTGTCTGTCAGTGTGGCGTCATCAAAGTGGCGCCGGCCCTTGAAGGCGATAGCATGTTCGCCAGGTTGACGCATGGCCCCGGCGGACGGCACGCCCATCGGCCAGAGGAAGAGCCGCTCCCCCCGTTTTGAAATCGGCACCAAACCGTTGGCATTGAAAAGGCTGTCGACACTGCCATCCGGGGCCGGCAGGGCACGAAGGTCATCTGCATCGGCCAGTTGATAGGCAGTGGTCGGTAGTGAGTCATCGACGGCGGTAACCCGCACCAGATAATGGGTATCCGGCTCCAATAACAGGGCCAGTCGCTGGTCACGGGCATCAGCCACGTTTCCGGGATAGAACACCGGCTTGTCGCCGTCCATCTCGGCAGCGGTCAATGTCGGGTCTACCGGGTAGATTTTATGGTAACAACCGCAAGGGTGGATGCTGTCATAGAACAGCACCTCACCATTGGCCTTGAGGGTCACCCGCCAGATCAAGCCATCGAGGGTGCCCGCGTAACTATCCAGCCACCCGCTTTTCGGGCGTTGGCTGAACCAGAACTGGTAGTTAAGCTGCAGCAGATTTTGTCCGCGAAAGTGGGTCCAGCTGGGCCAGCTGTAACTGACGGGTTGCTGGGTGTTGATCACAGGCCTATGCGTGTCATCCAGCTGCACACGGCCCGGCGTATTCCAACTCTGTGTGTCAGCCACGGCAAGCACCGGGCCGTAGTGCTGCAAGAGTGCCTGCCACTGCTCTGCATCCGGCAGGGGAACTTGCAGAGGATTCGAGGCCAGCGTTTGCGGCGCCACTGGGGCCGGTGCTCCTGTTGGCGGCGCATACTGCCGTCGGGGTTGCGGCGCAGGGGAAGTGAAACGAGCGGTCATATCCTGGTGATAGTTGTCGATGGAACCCGTCGCCAACCAGGCCGTTAGGGGGTACATCCCGATAACCCGAAGCCAGGTGGCGTAGCTGTCCGGGATCTCGGCCTGAGGCAAGGTGGAAAAATCGGTGCGGGCAGCCAGTACGGGCAAACAAGTAGCCAACAATTTTTGCGCTGCTTGAGGGGAGACCCCGTTGCTGTTGGCAGGTAGGCGCTGGGCCAGCACTGTCTGATCCCGCCAGGCCTCTGCGGTGGCCAGACGAATCCACTGTTGTTGCTGGGACTCGCTAACGGCCTGCTGTTGCAGAAAGGCCAACCAGCGATTCACGCCCAGATGCGGGTAACCCGGCAACGCCTGCGCCTGGGCATCATGGATATCAGCGCGCTTCAACGCCTGCTGCAGCGCAAAAAAACCTTTCTCACAAGGGGTATCAGCCAGCGCCGTTACGGGCAGGCTCAGCAGCAGTACAGTCAGTGCGTTGCGGATTGCGTACATAGTTCTCCAGCGCGGCCAGCGCCGCTTCCATGTGCCCCGGGGCGAATCGGTCCGCCAGCCACTGGGGGATGCCGCCGCCGGGATTGACCCGTTGCCGATACACCACACGGGTGCTGCCGTTTCCAGGCTCAGTCTGCAAGGTCCAGCTGCCTTCGGTAAACGGTACTCGCACATGGCCCGGCTGCCTGGGCCAGGCCTCTGGCTCGCCCTGCATGGTCAACACAACCGGTTCGCCGGGGTGCCGTTCAAACAGTGTAACCGCATCGCGTCCACTGAGGGGCCAGGGAGCCTGGCGCGCCATGTACACCAGGGTCTGGGTAGCGGAGGGACGTTTGAGAATGGTGAGGGTTTCCACCCCCGGCATCCATTGGCGAACGTGGCAGGGCTGCTCCAACACTGGCAATAACGCATCCAGGCTGACCGGCAACACCGCCCGCAGTTCGAATTGATCCGGTCCCGGCATGGCCGTGCGTGTGACCGGGTCTGCCGCCTGCGCCGACAATCCGGCCACTGACAGCAGGCTGATCAGCAGGAGGTTATGCGGCCAGCGCATCGGCAAAGACCTGGCGTAGTTGATCCGGGGTGAGAGTGGCCGGCTGTGCCGGTAGCAGGGTGATTCGCACTGTTCCCGAACGCATGAGCAGACCCCTGGCCGGCAGAATATCGCTGCTGTTGTGCAGCACCACTGGTATCAAGGGCACTCCGGCCTGCTGAGCGAGCCACAATGCGCCGGGCTTGAAGGGCTGTAAGGTGCCATCTCGGCTACGGCGACCTTCCGGCGATAGCGCCACCGCATATCCCTGTGCCAACGCGGGCAGTAACGGTGCCAACACCTGGGGCCCGATGCCCTGTTCCCGTTTCACGAAGACCGTGCCCAACATGCGCATGAGCGGACCCAGCAAGGGGTGATAACGCAATTCATGTTTGGCGATAGCCACCATATTTCGTTGCAACAGGGACGCCACGATAATCGGGTCGGTACCACTCTGGTGATTGATCACGAACACCGCCGGGCGTTGATTCAGCAACGCGGTGTCGCCGCTGACTTGCAGGCGGATGCCCGCCAGGCCGAGCCCCAGACGAGTCACTACGGCAATGCCCAGATTCGCTGCCCGCCGGCGGCCGAAAGGTGCACTCAACAAGAACAACAGCATGCCAACTATTGGCGGGAGAACGAATGCCAACGTACTGCGAATCACCCTAACCATGTGTGTGATCATTCAGTGGTTGCTCACACTCTGTATATGCAAGATAAAAGCAGAAGAGCCTGTCCTTTTTGTTATCTCCAACAATGCGCCTTTCGCCGTTATTTGTCTGTCATTGGAACCTGAATCGGCACCTTGTACGCCATTACAGGGCCATTGAAATACTATCTACCCTGGGTCGACCTTGCCGCGCAGGGATTTGGTCTTGCCGCGCTTGGTTTTGCTGTCCATGCGCCGGCGTTTACTGCCCAGGGTAGGGCGGGTGGCTTTGCGGGGCCTCTGCTCCACGGTCACGCTTTTGATCAACTGGGCCAGCCGCGCCAGGGCGTTTTCCTTGTTCATTTCCTGGGTACGAAACTGCTGGGCCTTGATCACCACCACGCCGTCGGCTGTGATGCGCTGATCGCTAAGTGCCAGCAGGCGTTCCTTATAGCGATCTGGCAAGGAGGAGGCGCGAATATCGAAGCGCAGGTGAATCGCGGAGGCGACCTTGTTCACATTCTGGCCACCGCTGCCCTGGGCGCGGATTGCCTGAAGGTCGATCTCATGTTCCGCCAGGGACAGGTTGGGAGTGATTTGCAGCATGGAGGTACTGTAGCGGCTGCGGGGAAACCGGGGCAAGGGACAATGTAACAGCACCTTCAGAGGTACGAACCTGACCCTGATGATAAGGAGAGACTTAAATCAGGAAGGGTCGAGCCACGAAAACCCCGCATAAGCTGGCTCTCGCAACTCGTAGCTCATGACCCGGCACTCACCCCACCGGCACCGCAAAGTGAATCATCGCATGCACCTGCAGCTCACCAACAAGGAAGCCGAGTAACGCCCCCACGGTAATCAGAATCCATTCATCCTGCTGGAAGGCCGGCCTGAGTAACCCCTCGAATTCCTCTTCGGTAAGCTCCTGCATTTTTTCTACCATGAGGTTTTTCAGGTCCATGGCCTCTTCCGCATAGGCTTCCATGTGGGTAAGCGTTTCCGGCAGGTGCTGCATCACCTTCTCGGACACTGAGCGCTTCATTTCCTGATACCGGGTGCTGCCCACGGCGAACACCACCAGCGGCTTGGCCAGACCGGCTTGTTCATCCATGGTGCGCTGCACCTGTTTCTGGACCAGGCCGAACAGACGGTCGGACATGGGGCCAGTCAGGATGGCGCCGATCACCGCCGCCGGAGTAACGATCTCCGTGGCCACCAATTCCCCATAACGGGCCGCCACCTGTTTGCGGCGGCGCAGAAACAGGCCCTGCCATTCGAACAGCCCCAGATAACGCACCGGCTGTTTCGGGTTGAAGATCATCTTCAGCGCCAGCCAGTCGGTAAACCAGCCGGTGAACAGACCAAACAACGGAATCACCCAGATGTTATGGGTAAAGGCCCAGACGATGGCCTGAACAATACCGATGGCAAAACCGAAATAGATGCCGGAGTTACGAATGAACTTGAATTCCACATGACCGGCTTCCAGAAACACCCGGTTAAGCAGTTCCTTGTCGCGCACCAGCGCGCTGGTGACCAGATCCTTGAGATCGAACACCCGGGTAATGTTGCTTTTGATGTCCGTCATGATCTGCTCGACCATGTGCGGCGCTTCATTCTGGATACGCTGGATAAGCAGGTTCTTCACGGATTCCGGGGCTGACTCCCATAGCCCTGGCTGGTATTCGGCAGCGACCTCGCGGGTAATGTCTTCCACCGCGCGAATCAGCGGATCGCGAATCTCGGCCGCCACCCGCTGGGGGTCCAGCTTATCGAACACATCTTCAGGTTTGAGTAAGCGCTCCATCATCAGATCGCAGGCCACGCTCGCCATGGTGGCGGCCTTGCGCGGTACGATACC
Organism: Alcanivorax sp. UBA3183; assembly: GCF_002364155.1. Classification (NCBI taxonomy): domain Bacteria; kingdom Pseudomonadati; phylum Pseudomonadota; class Gammaproteobacteria; order Oceanospirillales; family Alcanivoracaceae; genus Alcanivorax; species Alcanivorax sp. UBA3183. The sequence goes on along the minus strand of NZ_DEXN01000003.1, from coordinate 45,594 downwards.
CTGCCAGCCCAGAAACGGTCGCCAGCCCACAAACTTCAGTGGTTTGAACATCATCTTGATGGCCACCACCTTGGTGTAATAACCAATGGCAGCGGCCACAAACGGCATGGCCAGATAGAGCAGCCAGTTGGCCTGAAGGTCCGCCAGAATCAGATTGGGATCGGTAATCACAGGCTACTCCTCACTCACTGCGGCTTCGCTCAACAACGCCCACACCTTGCTGCCCACCGGGCTGATGTGGAGAGTTTCACGGCGCACTTTCAATTTCGGGGAGTGCGCCTTCAGCGCCGCTTCCGCGTTGCGATAATCGCTGTCGCCTTCCAGCAGTTCGTAATCGGTGCGCCGCTCCTCGCTGAACCCGGATGCCACCACCAGGCCGCGGGCAAAAAGACGACTAAGATAAAAGGCGATGAAATCCGTGCATTGGATACCGGCAGCCCGACCGATGTTGGAATGTCGGTGCAACACTTCCCCGCGTGACAGACGACCGCCGGTGAACAGCGTCAGCATGGGAAAACCACTGCCATCGGACAAGGCGGCCAGCAAGCGGGCTTCATCGGCCGTGGTGCCGGCCAGAACCTGGCTGATCAGCATGGCGCGAGCCTGCTCCTGGCTCTGCTCCATGGACACTTCCAGCAACTGCTGAAAACTGTCCGCCGCACCGCCCAGACTACCGGGCGGCTCCAACCCTTCCAGGCGATGTTTTAGCCCCTGCAGGACATCCTGTTCCACTTGATGCAGGCGTTCATCGGCACGCTGCACGGGCGGCAACTGATACAACAAATGTTGTATTCGCGCCCGCAGGGCGGCGGGCGAGAGAGGGGAATCAGACACGGTTGTTTCCTGTTCTTATTGTGGTTTCGGGCCTTTGTGGCTTACCGATGTTTTCCCGGTATCGCCGGAGATAAACAAAGACCGCTTTATTATTGAGTGTGCTCGGTTTTCATTTTAGTGCAAGTTACTGTCCGTATGTTTTACGCAACGCCATGAATTCAGGGCCGCTCGCGTAATGTCATGACCCGTTCGCGCAGATCATCCGCGCGTACCTGTTCCGGTGCCACCGCGTCCCCCACTGCCAGTTTAATGCGAGACCAGAAGCGGCTCGGCAACCGGGTCAGGGCCTTGCCGCCCTTGTGGCTGAAGAAACTGCCCCACAGTCCGGACAGGGCCATGGGGATCACCGGCACCGGATAATCGGCGACAATCTTTTCAATGCCGGCGCGAAATTCAGCCACCTCACCGTCCTCGGTGAGCTTGCCTTCCGGGAAGATGCACACCACTTCGCCGGCCTCCAGCTCCTCGCGAATGCGCACAAAGGCCCGTTCATAGATCACCGGGTTGCGGGTTTTGGAATCAATGGGAATGGTCTTGCCGGTACGGAAAATATAATTGAGCAGCGGCATGTCATAGATCGGTTTGAACATGACAAAGCGCACCGGCCGGCGGATCGCGCCAGCCAATAACAGGGCATCCACATAGCTCACGTGGTTGCACACCAGCATGCAGGGCCCTTCGTCGGGAATATGCTCCATGCCATGGTGTTTTACCCGGTACATGGTATGGGTCAGCATCCACACCAGCAGCCGGATAAGAAATTCCGGCACCACCGTATAGATGTAGCTGGCTACCAGGACATTGGCCAGCGCCAACGCCAGGAAGAACTGGGGTACGGTCAGTTCCAGCACGCCCACCAGCACGATGCCGGCCACTGCCGACCCTACCATCAACAAGGCATTGAGAATGTTGTTGGCGGCGATGATTCGCGACAGGTGTTTGGGGTTGCTGCGGTGCTGGATAAAGGCGAATAGCGGCACAATATAAAAACCACCAAACACACCGATGCCGAGCAAATCCATCAGTACCCGGTAGCCACCAGCCTGTTGCAGAAAGCCGGCGATATCTACCTGACCATTACCTTGCAGACCGGCATAGGAAAAGAACAGATCCACTCCGAATACGCTCAGGCCGATGGAGCCCAGCGGCACCAGCCCCAGCTCCACCCGCTTGCCGGAGAGTTTTTCACAGAGGAAGGAGCCCAACCCGATGCCGATGGAGAAGGTGCCAAGCAGCACCGCGTAGAGACCATCTGTGCCCAACAGGTAGTCATCCACGTAGACCTTGAGCTGGGTGGTATAGGCAGCGCCGAGGAACCAGAACCAGGAGATGCCCAGCACGCACATCCAGACCGATTTCACCTCCCGGGCATAGCCGACGATATGCCAGGTTTCCTTCCACAGATTCCAGTTGATTTTCAGACCATCGTCCGCCGCCGGTGCCGAAGGAATGCCACGTGCGGCCAGGTAGCCAAGCAGGGCCAGCGCCACCACCGTGATCGCCACCACACCATCGCCGACACCGTCCATCTTCAACAGCACCCCGGAAATGGAACCCAGCAGAATGGCCAGGAAGGTGCCCATTTCTACCAGCGCATTACCGGATACCAGCTCCTTGTCATCCAGCTGCTGGGGAATGATGGAGTATTTGATGGGCCCGAAGAAGGTGGACTGCAGACCCATGCAAAACAGTACGCCAAGCAGGAAATACACCGCATCGAAAAAGAAACCCACGGCGGCGGCAGACATGATGCAGACTTCCACGAACTTGATCTTGCGGACCAGCGACGCCTTGTCGTACTTGTCCGCCACCTGACCCGCCAGGGCCGAGAACAGGAAGAAGGGCAGAATAAACAGGGCCAGGGCCACGTTGTTGAGGGTGTTGACGCTAACCGCCGTGACCGCCCCGGAGGCAATCAACAGTATCAGTGCCTGACGGAACACATTGTCGTTGAAAGCCCCGAGAAACTGGGTAAAGAAGAAAGGCCCGAAGCGGCGTGACGCCAGCAGAGAGAACAACCCTTTTTTCATTTTCTCGCCTTTTTATTCCTGTCCCGTGAGGCATGAGCAAGCGACAAGCTTCAAGCTGCAACACGAACCACGATTCTTGTTTGTTAAAAACGCCTTGCCCGCGCCCCCGATTTTCAGCGCGGATCCATGGCAACCAGACTCTCAAAGCCTGGGCCCGTGTTGGAACATAAAGCTTGTAGCTTGTTACTTTCCCGGCCAGCTATTCAGGTAATGCTCCAGCAACGAATCCAGCATGGCCTGCTCATCCACATCCCCGGCCACATCCAGTTTGTTTTCCGCCGCCAGTACGGCAATGCCGTGGACGCTGCTCCACAGGGTCCGCGCAGCCAGGTGAATCATCGGGCTGGATTGACCATCGGCCAGTCGGGCCACTTGTTGTTCCACCTGGGCAAACAACCGGGCGGTGCGCTGCAGATACCAGTCCGGTACCGGCGCCGCCTTTTGCATGCGATGCATAAAGACCATCTGCCACAGGGCGGTCTGATCCCGGGCCAGGTCCAGGTAAGCGCTGGCCATGTGATGCAGGGCCTGCTGCGGGGAGGCGGTTTTCCCGGTCTCCATCTGCGCCAGCAAGGCATCCAATGTGGCCGCGTTGGCATGCAGGATCAGGTCATCCAGGTTGGCGAAAACGTGATAGAGCATGCCCGGGGTATAACGGATACGTTCCGCCACCTTGCGCACGCTGAGTTTCGCCAGCCCCTGTTCCGCCACCAGTTCGCGCACCGCATGAACGGCCAGCGCCTGCAGTTCCTCGCGGCTGTGTTGGTTACGACGTGCCACCGGTCTTCCTTATCGCTGATGCCATTTCCACATAGTCCTTGTGGGAGCGGTCGTTCGACCGCTCCCCCGGATGATCTGGTTCAGGACGTTTGCAGTCTTGCCAGAATCACCCGCGCCCGCTCGGTCTGACTGTCACCGATGCCGGCATCGGCCATGCGCCTGTCCAGACTGTCGCTCTGACTCTCGCCGGTCTGCCAGTCACAGTGGATCTCACTGTGCCACAACAGACGGCATTCTTCCTGCCGTTGTTGGATTTGCTGCAGAGTCTGTTTGCTGTCGCTGAGTCGTTCGGCAAGACCGCGCCCCTGAGCGTCCCGATTCTGACTCTGCCCGAACAGAGCCTCCTGGGTTCTGGCCAGGGACTGGTCATGACGCAGGGTTTTCAACTGGTCTGCCGCTTGCTGGATGAAGCGCTGGTATTCCGCTTCCTGCTGGTTGAGGGCAATGCCCTGTTGTTCCAGGCGAGCCTGTTGCTGTTCAAGATCCGCCAGCCGTTTGCCGATATCAAGCGCCAGCGCATCCTTGCTGGCGGCCAGGGCCTGGCGGGCACCCTTTTCGTAGTAGCCTATCTGACCGAGCAGCTCGTCGCTGCGACGGCGGTTAAGTTTTTGCTCCGCCATCAAACGCGCCAGCTGCCGGCGGGCATCACGCAGGGACTGCTCGGTTTCATAGAGCTGCTGATCGAGCAACAGCATATCGTTGGCATTGACGATCTGTTCCATGCTGACACGGGCCTGGCCGCGCATCAGGGTTTTCAGTTTGTTCCAGGCGGTGGCCATGATGATTCTCCAGAGCTTGGTCGTTAGTCAGAGGCCTGACGACACCACGAGGGTTTCACCAGGCCGGCGTCAGGCGTTGTTCACTCCGTGTATTCCTTGAGCAGGCGCTCGGTCTTCGCCTCGCTGATGCGGTTGATCAGTCGCCGGGCTTCGTGGTCGTCGCGCAGGGTCTTGGCCAGGGTAATGGTGGAGCCCACCACGAACATGATGCCCATCACCAGGTAGCCCTTGATCCACAGGTCCGTTGGCAACCAGACGATGCCCAGCACCATCAGGCCGAGGCTGATGCCAAAGGCCGCCTTTACATAGAACAACCAGCCGCCGGAATGGCGTTGAATCGCACTCTCATCCATGGGGGTTCCCTCTCGGTATCTATCGTTGTTTTATTTAACGACGTTTAATAAACACCATTACTAAACATCGTTCAATAAAGAGGGTGTTACCGATTATGTGGCGGGGGGTTCAATAGGGATGGGGAGGCTCAGTCAGCGAGGAAGATCCGGCGCGCCGGGGCGACGACCCACCGGTCGGGCCGGGTTGCCGGCGACAATGGTCCAGGGTTCCACATCCCGGGTCACCACCGCGCCCATGCCAACCACCGCATGGTCGCCAATGGTGACGCCATCCACGATACCGGCCCGAGCCCCGACCCAGACATCCCGGCCGATGCGGATCCCCTTCGAGGTCACTGGTTGCTCGCGAACCAGCCGATCCGCATCCAGTCCGTGGTTAAACGCATAGAGGGTGCAGTAAGCGGCAATGCGGCTGTCGTCGCCGATATGGATGCCCTCTGCACCGCCATCCAGGGTCACATGATGGTTGAGGCTGACCCGTTCGCCCAGGCGGACCGGACCATGAATAACGCAATCTGCGGCGATCTGGCTGCCATCACCCACGATAATGTCGCGACCCGGCTCAGCCAGCAGCACCGCCTGGGGCGCCACAAAACAGTCCTGCCCGAAGCGCACCGTCTCCAGCGCCATCAGACTGTGCTGAATATCCCGCTGCCAGGGCTCTGCCCAGGCACGATGCTTCGCTTTCAGGCGACCGTACAGCCAGGGCATATAAGCCAGGCGTTTCTTGTGTTGTTCGCGGTAGTCGGGGTGAGTCATGGCACTCTCGATATATCCGTAGGAGCGGCGCTTGAGCCGCAAACCATACTTGCGAGGTCTTCGCAGGTAGATTCGCGGCTCAAGCGCCGCTCCTACAATTAACAATACGAGTTTAGCAGCCAGCCCGGAATGCAGTAGCATTGTCCGCAAATCATAAGGAGTGTGTTGCATGAAACAGCTTTGGGTAGTGGTGGGACTGTTGGCGTTGGGCGGCTGTCAGAATATGGAAGGCATGATGCCCTGGGTGGACATGGGCAACCAGATGGCCAAGAACGCCGGCTATGACACCGACTCGAAACTGGCAGCAGGCATCAAGGAAACCCTGATCACCGGCACCGACCGGGCCAGCACTCAGCTCTCCCAAACCGGTGCGTTCAATCTGAAACTGCCCGCCGCCGCCCAGCCAGTGGCGGATACCCTTCGCCAGTTCGGCTTCGGCAGCTATGTGGACAAGCTGGAAACCGCCATGAACCGGGGCGCGGAACAGGCGGTGGCGGAAGCCACCCCGGTCTTCAAGCAGGCTATTACCAACATGAGCGTCAATGATGCCCTGGGGATTATTCGCGGCGGCGATACCGCAGCCACCGCCTATTTTCGGGGAGAGACCGAAAGCAGCCTGCGCCAGCGCTATCAGCCGATTGTGGAAGACAACCTGAAAAAGACCGGTTTCTATGACCAGTACAAGAGCCTGCTTACGGTGTACGATAAGTTACCACTCACTAACAAGCCCAATATGAACCTGGAAAGCTACGTCATCGACAACAGCATGGACGAGCTCTACACCCGCATTGGCGAACAGGAATCCCTGATCCGCCAGAACCCCATGCAACAGGGCAGTGCGCTGATCGGCGCGATATTTGGTGCAGACCAGGACGAGTAAAGCGGGGGTTTTAAGTAGGCGCGTTGGCGATTACCCGTGGAACATGCTGCCCGAACTGTTTTGAAGCCGCTGTAGGAGCCCCTCTTGAGGGGCGAACCACGCGTCAGCGTGAAAATCGCCCGCAGGGCGATCAGGAATATCAGAGCTTGGCAGGCTCCAATGCGGACCCGCCTCGCTACGCTCGGTTCGCCCCTCAAGAGGTATATTCGCTACGCTCACCCTCCGGGCCGCACTGCACTACGTGCGTTACTCCGCTACGCTCCGTTCCTACAGGAGCGTCGTAGAAAGTGTGGCGGTGTTTAAGAAGCGGGGGATCGCGCCGCCAGCGACGCTCCTACGGCATCGGTTGGTTACGCCACCTGCGCTGCCGTCAGCAGGGCAAAACGATTGAGGATGGTGCTGGCATCGTCGCATTCGCGCACTTCCGGCAAATGGCTATCCACCTGTTGCTGAGTGAGGCCCTCACCGCGCAAGGCCTGCAGGTAGGCACGCATCACATCAGCGCTGAACTCCGGATGAAACTGCACGCCCCAGACCCGGTCTCCGTAGCGAAAGGCCTGGCAGGCGTCGTGGCCGTTGCTGGCCAGGACCATGGCGCCGGGGGGCGGAGTCAGTACTGACTGACGGTGCACCACTTGTGCCCACGGGTGTCCGGTAATGGCGCCTAACAGGGCATCCTGTCGACCGGCACCGGTCAATCGCAGGGCAACCGTGCCCACTTCCAGACCCATGGGGTTATCCGCTACTTCGCCACCCAGGGTGCGAGCCAGCAGCTGGTGACCAAAACACAGCCCCAAAACCGGCATCTGCACCGCCTCGTGGACCAGGGTGTATAACCAGCGCATCAATGTCCGCATCCATGGCGCCTGATCGGTGACCATGGCGTGGGAACCAGCAATGACCACACCCGCCAGCTCGCTCAGAGCAGGAAACGGCCCTCCCTGTTCCGCATCAATCACCATGACACCGGTGGCCGCCCCCAGTCCCTGGTGTATCCAGGCCTCGAAGTCACCGTAGTGGGCGCTGATCTGCGGGAAGGTGCTGCCGGTCTTGATGATGGCAATGGGTTTGCTGTGATTCATGGCCTTTCCACCGTACTGTCCTTGTCTGGTTTCCTTTATACAGAGCAAGGGCTGTACCAACTTTTCAGTAGCAAGTTGAAAGTTCAAAGTTGAAAAGCGCGGACAGGTTATGGTGCCAACGGATACTCGCTGGCGCCGCGCCGCAAAGAGAGCAAAGAGCCGTCGGCTCCAGCAACCGGTTCCGTCGCTTTTCCCGTTGCGGCGCGGCAAAAGCGTTCAACGGTTAGCAGACGCCTTTATCGCGCTTTTGAACTTTCAATTTTGAACTTTCAACTCAAATCCCGATGCCGCGGGCAGGTGGTGAGGTGATCGTTGACCATGCCGGTGGCCTGCATAAAGGCATAGACGATGGTGGGGCCAACAAATTTGAAGCCGCGTTTTTTCAAGACCTTGCTCATGGCCTCTGCCACCGGGGTGACAGCGGGCACCTCCTTAAGAGTATGGAAATGATTGATCTGCGGGCTACCATCGACAAAGTCCCAGAGAAAATCACTCAGCGTCAGGCCTTCATCACGCAGGGCCAGATAGGACCGGGCGTTGCCGATGGTGGCAGCCACTTTCAGACGGTTGCGAATAATCCCCGCATCCTGGAGCAGGGCGGCTACCTTGCGGTCGTCGTAGCGAACGATCTTTTCCGCGTCGAAACCATCGAATACCTTGCGATAGTGCTCGCGCTTGCGCAGCACGGTAATCCAGCTCAGGCCCGCCTGAGCACCTTCCAGGTTCAGGCATTCGAACAGGGCCCGATCGTCGTATTCGGGAACCCCCCACTCATGGTCGTGGTAGTGCTGGTAGAGCGGATCATCCCCGCACCAGGGACAGCGTTCGTTCATGGCATCTCTCTTCGCGTTTTTCACAATAAAAGGACGCTTCGTCATCAGCAAACGGCCAGATCACCGGTTTACTGCGCAGCCTCGACCCATGCCGATAAAGCAGGGGCACCTGAACAAGCCGTTTACAGGCCGCATGGCACTTCCTTGCTATCAGGTGAGTGCTGCATCGACATTACCGGAGCTGGCCTGGTGCGTCATTCTACCGGTTCACTCCTGACACCCTGCTGTCAGTAGGGGTCCGGCCAGCGGTATCACCGGCCCGGTCGGCCCGGTATACTTGGCGCCTTTCGCGGCAATCGAACTCGAACAACAGGATTCAGCATGGCGGAACAACCGCAGACGGACATCATGACATTCCAGGGCCTGATTCTGGCCCTGCAACAGTACTGGGCCGAACAGGGGTGCGTAGTAGTACAGCCCCTGGATATGGAAGTGGGCGCGGGTACCTTTCACCCCTCCACCTTCCTGCGCGCCATCGGCCCGGAAAACTGGAACAGTGCCTATGTGCAGCCTTCCCGCCGGCCCACCGACGGCCGCTACGGGGAAAACCCCAACCGGCTGCAGCACTATTACCAGTTCCAAGTGGTACTGAAACCGTCTCCGGACGCTATCCAGGAGCTGTATCTGGGCTCCCTGCGGATGCTGGGTTTTGATCCACTGGTCCACGATATCCGCTTTGTGGAAGACAACTGGGAGTCGCCCACCCTGGGTGCCTGGGGTCTGGGCTGGGAAGTGTGGCTGAACGGCATGGAAGTCACCCAGTTCACCTACTTCCAGCAGGTAGGCGGCATCGACTGCTACCCGGTCACCGGCGAGATCACTTATGGCCTGGAACGTCTAGCCATGTACATTCAGGGGGTGGACTCGGTCTACGACCTGGTGTGGTCCGATGGTCCGTTCGGCAAGGTCACCTACGGTGATGTGTTCCTGCAGAACGAAATCGAGATGTCCACGTTCAACTTCGAACACGCCAATGTGGACGAGCTGTTCAAGCAGTTCGACCTGTTCGAGGGCGAATCCACCAAACTGATCGAGGCCGGGCTGCCGTTGCCCGCCTATGAGTATGTGCTGAAAGCCTCCCATACCTTCAACCTGCTGGATGCCCGCAAGGCCATCTCCGTCACCGAACGTCAGCGCTTTATTCTGCGTGTGCGCACCCTGGCCCGGGCCGTGGCCCAGGCCTACTTCGACAAGCGTCGTTCGCTTGGCTTCCCCATGGCGGATGCCAGCATCCGCGAGGAAGTGGAGACGGAATTGAAAAAGCAGGATGAAAAGGCCGCAAAGCAGGCCGCCAAAAAGAAGGGGAAGCAATAATGTCCCGGGATTTGCTGATTGAACTGGGCACCGAAGAACTGCCCCCCAAGGCGCTGCCCACTCTGAGTGCGGCGCTGACGGAAGAATTTGTCCGCCAACTGGATGAAGCCGGCCTCAACCACGGTGAGGTAGAAAGCTTTGCCGCCCCGCGCCGTCTGGCCGTGCTGGTGCGTGGCCTGGATGACAAGCAGGCGGATCGGGATATCGAACGCCAGGGCCCTGCCGTTCAGGCTGCCTTCGACAAGGACGGTAACCCCACCAAGGCGGCGCAAGGGTTTGCGTCCTCTCTGGGATTGACCGTGGACCAGCTGGGTCGTCAGGACACCGGCAAAGGGGAGCGCCTGGTGGCGCAGATCACCGAAAAGGGCAAACCCGCCGCCGAGCTGATTCCCGATTTCTTTGCCCAGGCAGTACAGAAGCTGCCGATTCCCAAGCGCATGCGCTGGGGCAAACGCAAGGTACAGTTCGTGCGTCCTGCCCACTGGCTGGTGGCCCTGTTCGGTGATGACGTGGTGCCCTTCGAGCTGCTGGATCTGCAGGCCGGCCGCACCAGTTACGGCCACCGTTTCCATGCCCCCGGCGCCATCGAGCTGGCTACTGCCAGCGAGTACGCCGAGCGCATGGAAAAAGACGGTCATGTGATTGCCGACTTCGCTCGCCGCAAGGCGATGATTGAAGAACAGGCCATCGCCGCCGGTAAGGAAGCCGGCGGTACTGCGCAGATCGACCCGGACCTGCTCGACGAAGTCACCGCCCTGGTGGAATGGCCTCTGGCCCTGATGGGCAGCTTCGATGAAGACTTCCTGCGTGTTCCCCAGGAAGCCCTGATCAGCGCCATGGAAGAGCACCAGAAATATTTCTCGGTACTGGATGCCAACGGCAAGCTGATGCCCCGTTTCATCACTATCAGCAATATCCAGTCCAAGGATCCTCAACAGGTGATCCATGGCAACGAGAAGGTAATTCGTCCCCGTCTGGCGGATGCGGCCTTCTTTTACGACAACGACTGCAAGAAAACCCTGGCCCAGCATGGTAAAGGTCTGGCCAATGTGGTGTTCCAGCAACAGCTGGGCACCGTGGCCGACAAGTGCGCACGGATTGGTGCCCTGGCAGCCATTATCGCCGAACAGATCGGTGGCGATGCCGAGCAGGCAACGCTGGCCGGCGAGCTGAGCAAAGCTGACCTGAACAGCGAGATGGTCGGTGAGTTCGACACCATGCAGGGCATCATGGGTTTCTATCTGGCGCGTCTGGAAGGTCAACCGGAAGAGGTGGCCCAGGCCCTCTACGAGCAGTACCTGCCACGCTTCGCCGGCGACAAGCTGCCGCAGAGCAAGACCGGTATGGCCGTGTCTCTAGCCGACAAGATCGACACCCTGGTGGGCATCTTCGGCATCGGCCAGAAGCCCAGCGGTACCAAGGACCCCTACGCCCTGCGTCGGGCTACCCTGGGTGTGTTGCGTATCATCATCGAAAACCAGCTGGATCTGGACCTGCAGCATCTGCTGGAGAAAGCCGGTGACCTGCTGGAACTGCGCATCAACCGCAGCCAGGCAGCGGAAGCCTTCGAGTTCATCAAGGGTCGCTACCGGGCCATCTACCAGGAGCAGGGCATTGCCACCCCGGTGATCCTGTCGGTGCTGGCTATCGACGATGCCTGCCGCAAACCGCTGGATTTCGATCGCCGGGTGAAAGCGGTAGCCGCCTTCCAGCCACGGGAAGAAGCCCAGGCCCTGGCCGCTGCCAACAAGCGGGTGTCCAATATCCTCGCCAAGCTGGACCAGGCACCGCCGGAGGAAATCGACGGCGCCCTGCTGGAAGACGAGGCCGAGCAGACCCTCACCAATCTGGTGGTGGCCAGCTACGAGCAGTCCGAACCGTTGCTGGAAAAAGGCGACTATCAGGGCGTACTGGAAATGCTCGCCGAACTTCGTGAGCCGGTGGACGCCTTCTTCGACACCGTCATGGTGATGGCGGAAGACGAAGCCGTGCGCAACAACCGCCTGGCCCTGCTGGCGTTCCTGCGCGACCTGTTCCTGAATGTGGCGGATATCAGTCTGCTGCAGGAATAAATTGGCGCTTGCACGCAAGCACGCAAAAACACAGGGCCGCTTTCTAGCGGCCTTTGTGATTTGAACGCGAAGCGAAACCCGCTGTAGGAGCTATGCTTGCATGGCGAAAGGCTTTCCCGTTTTCCGCTAGCGTGTTGGTAACCTGTAACCCTTTCGCCATGCGAGCATGGCTCCTACGGACATGATTGGTATTGGGCAAGAATCCATGAACAAACTCATCATCCTCGACCGTGACGGTGTCATCAACGAAGACTCCGACGCCTATATCAAGACCCTGGACGAGTGGATTCCATTACCGGGCAGCATTGACGCCATCGCCCGTCTCAGCCGGGCAGGCTATACCGTGGTGGTGGCTACCAACCAGTCCGGTATTGCCCGGGGCTACTTTGATGTGGCAACACTGGATGCCATGCATGAACGGATGGGCGAACTGGTCCGTGCAGCGGGCGGCGAGATGGGCAAGGTGTTTTATTGCCCCCACGGGCCGGACGATGGTTGCGACTGCCGCAAGCCCGCTCCCGGCCTGATCGACCAGATTGTTACCGAGTATGGCGATGTCACCGGCGCACCCCTGATTGGTGATAGCCTACGAGACCTGGAAGCCGGGGTAGCCCGTGGTTGCCAACCTGTACTGGTATTAACCGGAAAGGGAGCAAAGACACAAGACAAGGGCTTGCCGACTGCGCTGGGCCATGTCGATGTATACGGCTCCCTGGCGGATTTTACGGATCATATTTTGAAGGATTAGGCATGACCCAGCACACGCATTATTCGCTGCCCATCAAAATCCGCAGCGTTCTGTTTTTTGTGCTGTATAACCTGGCCGGCATTATCCACAGTGTTTTCTGCGTACTGATTGGCCCCTTCCTTCCCTACCGCCGCCGCTATAATTTCGTCAATCTGTGGACCGGCTTTGCCATGTGGTTGCTGCAACGGCTTAACGGCGTACGCATTCAAGTGGAAGGACGTGAGAATCTGCCTGCCGGGGCTTTCGTGGTTCTGGCCAATCACCAGAGCAGTTTCGAAACCTTTTATATGCAACTGCTGATCAGGCCACAGGCCACCGTGCTCAAACGCGAGTTGCTGTGGCTGCCGTTCTTCGGCTGGGGTCTGGCCCTGCTCAAACCGATTACCATCAATCGTAGCAATGGCAGTGCCGCACTAAAATCCGTACTGCAGCAAGGCAAGCAACGGCTGCACGATGGTATCCCCGTGGTGATTTATCCGGAGGGCACTCGCCAGGCACCTGGCACCCTGGGCAAGTTCAATCATGGTGGCTCCATGCTGGCCTGTCAGGCTGGCGTCCCGGTTGTGGCCATCAGCCATAACAGTGGCAATTGCTGGCCAGCGCGTTCCTGGATGCGTTTACCCGGTACGATTACCCTGCGCATCAGTCCACCAATTGACAGTGACGGCAAAAAGGCAAAACAAATTACCGAAGAAGCCAATAACTGGATTCGCCAGCATTACCCTCAATAATTTTAAAATCGTTTTTTATTGTCCACCTGCCACGAGTTTAATTGCCTTTCCCCGGTAAAATAACTAGAGTTTGTGCCGCTGTTAATCATCGATAACAAGGGCTACTCAATGAGCATTAATCTTGATGAACTTTCCGTTGATGAACTGGAAAAACTGATCAAGCAAGCGGAAACCGCACTGGACAAGAAGCGCAAGGCAGAGCTGAAAAATGCTCAGGCGGTACTTGAGAAAATGGCCAAGGATCTGGGCGTCTCTCCGGAAGCATTGCTGAAGGATGCCGCCGGCAAAAAGAAAACCACCCGCAAAAAAGCCGCCAAGAAGAAAACCGGTGTGCGTCGTCCGGCCAAGGTGAAATACCGCGATCCGAACGATAGCAGCAACACCTGGACCGGCCGCGGCAAACGTCCGTTGTGGCTGCAGGGCGCACTGGAGAAGGGCGCCAAGCTGGAAGATTTCGCGGTCGAGTAAACAGCAACGTTTACCCAATACGCGACAAAAAAAGCGAGCCGTCAGGGTTCGCTTTTTTTATGCGCTTATTACCCCCCTTAGCGCCGCTGGTAACCAGTTATGCGGCAATGTGCCTTCCTGCCCAACCGATGCCTTGAGTCCCTGACAGGCCGGAATCAATACCGTCACCATTGCCAATAGCAGCAAGCCAGTGATACCCGTCAGAGGTAACTGCCGTAACAGGTGTATCCCGATACTCCGCTTTTCCCTGTGGCGCTGCTGGCCGCGGTAATCCCTTTCCTTATTCACCATGCGACTCCTTGAATCCCTAATCACCAGAGAGGTTTTACGGGTCCTCGCATTGCCGCCACATAGCAGCGGATAGTCCGGGCAAAGAGTCCGGATAGTTCACAACATCCTTGTACGGCTACCAGGGCACTGACCCTCATGAACGCCCTTTCAGCTGGTACTGCGTCAGCCACACTTACAAAATACACGTACATAGTTAAAAATTGAATAATGTTCAAAGCAGCTTTTACGATTGCTGGCAACGCCGGGAATAACGGAACAGGAACGGGCAGAAGGGGAAGAGAGTAGGGCAGCAACAAAAAAGGGGCCAAACGGCCCCTTTTTTTGCGATCAAAACGACTCGTTATCAGACATCCAGATTGGAGACCTGCAGCGCATTGGACTCGATAAACTTCCGACGCGGATCCACATCGTCACCCATCAGGCAGGTAAAGATCTGGTCTGCGGCGATGGCGTCCTCGATGGTGACCTGCAGCATACGCCGGCTTTCCGGGTCCATGGTGGTTTCCCACAGCTGCTCCGCGTTCATTTCCCCCAGCCCCTTGTAGCGCTGGAAGCTGGTACCACGGCGGGCCTGAATCATCAGCCACTCCAGGGCGTCGGCAAAGTGACGGATGGGGCGCTGGGTTTCGCCACGCTGGATATAGGCATCCGCAGCCAGCAAGCCTTCCAGGGTTTCCCCCAGGGCCTTGATCTTCTGATAATCCGGCGACTGCAGGAAATCCAGGGTCACGCGATATTCGCGGGGTACACCGTGAGCGAGCACTTGCACACGTGGCAGGTACAGGCCACGTTCTTCGTCTCGCGCGGCGGTGATGGTAAAGGTCTGGGTGGCATCGGTAATGGCATCTACCCGTTTACCCAGCACCTGGCACCAGTCTTCCATGCCCGCCTGATCCTTCAAGCCTTCTTCGCTGACCGAAGGCATGTAGATCATCTGCTCCAGCACTTCCTTGGGGAAGACCCGGGACTGGCGATCGACAATCTTCATGACGTTGCGGTATTCAGCAATCAGGTTGGCCAAAGGCTCCCCGCTGATTGGCGGCGCATCGTCACCCGGATACAGGGCGGTTTTTTCCAGAGCCAGGGTGGTCAGGTACTCCTCCATGGCCGGATCATCCTTGAGATAGGTCTCCTGCTTGCCTTTCTTCACCTTGTAAAGCGGCGGCTGGGCAATATAGATATAGCCCCGCTCGATCAGCTCGGGCATCTGGCGGAAGAAGAACGTCAGCAGCAGGGTACGAATGTGAGAACCATCCACGTCCGCATCCGTCATGATGATGATGCGGTGGTAGCGGAGTTTTTCCACATTGTATTCGTCGCGGCCAATGCCGCAGCCCAGAGCGGTGATCAGGGTGCCCACTTCCTGGGAGGAGAGCATCTTGTCGAAACGCGCCTTTTCCACGTTGAGGATCTTGCCCTTCAGCGGCAGGATCGCCTGATTCTTGCGGTCACGGCCCTGTTTGGCAGAGCCCCCCGCAGAATCACCCTCCACAATATAGAGTTCGGAGAGGGCAGGGTCTTTCTGCTGGCAGTCCGCCAGCTTGCCGGGCAGGCCGGCAATATCCAGGGCACCCTTACGACGGGTCATTTCCCGCGCCTTGCGCGCCGCATCCCGGGCGCGAGCAGCATCGATGATCTTCGAGGAAATGGCTTTGGCTTCCTGAGGATTTTCCAGCAGATAATCCTGGAACAGCTCACCCATGGTCTGCTCGACCGCACTTTTCACTTCGGACGAGACCAGCTTGTCTTTGGTCTGGCTGGAGAATTTGGGATCCGGCACCTTCACGGAAATCACCGCGGTGAGGCCTTCACGGGCGTCATCACCGGTAGGATTGGCCTTTTCCTTCTTGAGCAGCCCTTCCTTTTCCATATAGCTGTTCAGAGTACGGGTGAGAGCCGCGCGGAAACCCGCCAGGTGAGTACCACCATCCCGTTGGGGGATGTTATTGGTAAAGCAGAACAGGTTTTCCTGGTAGGAATCGTTCCACTGCATGGCCACTTCCACAGCGATGCCATCTTCTTCCCGGTCGAATTGGAAGTGGAACACCTGGTTCAGGGGCGTCTTGTTTTGGTTCAAGTAGCTGACGAAGGCACTCAAACCGCCGTCATACTCGAACACATCCTCTTCGCCATTGCGCTCATCCAGCAGGTGGATACGCACCCCGGAGTTCAGGAAGCTCAGTTCCCGCAGGCGTTTGGCCAGAATGTCATAGTGAAACTTGATATTGGTAAACGTTTCCGGAGAAGGGCGGAAGTGAATGGCCGTCCCGCTGCTGTCGGTATTGCCTACCACTTCCAGAGGCATAGCCGGTACACCGTGGCGGTAGAGCTGCTCGTGGACCTGGCCATTACGACGAATGGTCAGCTTCAGCTCTTCGGAGAGGGCATTCACTACGGAAACGCCCACACCATGGAGGCCGCCGGACACCTTGTAGCTGTTGTCGTCGAATTTACCACCGGCGTGGAGCACGGTCATGATCACTTCGGCGGCGGACATGCCTTCTTCTTCGTGCATGTCCACGGGAATACCCCGGCCATCGTCCTGAACGGACACGGATTCATCCGGGTGGATAACCACCTTGATCTCGGAACAGTGGCCAGCCAACGCCTCGTCGATGGAGTTATCCACCACCTCGAAGACCATATGGTGCAGGCCAGTGCCATCATCCGTATCCCCGATGTACATGCCAGGGCGCTTGCGAACGGCGTCCAACCCTTTCAGCACCTTGATGCTGGATGAATCGTAATTTTTCTCCGCCATGGTATTTCCTTATTCACTCCCGGTGAGGGGCCGAAGTTGGCCATGTTCCACGTGGAACATTTTGCTCTCGATCGCCCGTAACGCTTTATTCTGCTGCACCACAGCCTCCCATTGGGGCTGATCCAGTGCGGTAATCAGGGTCTGGTGGCCAGTGGAAGCCAGATACCCCAGCATCTGATTACGGTGTTCTTCGTCCAGCTCAGCAGCCAGATCATCCACCAGCAGGGTACAAACTTTCCCTGCCTCGCTGATCAACGGCAACTGAGCCAGCACCAGACCATAGGCAACCAGCTTGGCCTGGCCCCGGGAAAGGCGATCTCGCGCCACCACTCCCCGGGATTCGATACGAATATCGCTGCGGTGATACCCTGCCTGACTGAACCCACGTCGGATATCGTCAGGACGGAGGCGAGCCAGGGCATCCGCATAGCTCTCATCTTTTTGTAGTCCCGTCTGTAGATGCACCCGAATTTTCAACTCCGGCGCAAGATGAGACAACACCGCATCCAGGCCTGACTGCAAGGCTTGCAGATAGCTACGACGCAACCCTTCGATTCTATCAGAAGTCTGCGCCAGTTGCTGGTCCCAAAACCCCAGTTCACGGGGGTTCGGACGCCCGGTACGGAGTAGGGCGTTTCTCTGCTTCAGGGCCGCAGAAGCCGTGCGCCATACCGGCATAAATTCATGTTCCACGTGGAACATTCCCCAGTCCATAAACC
The DNA here is from genome assembly GCF_002364155.1 of Alcanivorax sp. UBA3183. Taxonomy (NCBI): domain Bacteria; kingdom Pseudomonadati; phylum Pseudomonadota; class Gammaproteobacteria; order Oceanospirillales; family Alcanivoracaceae; genus Alcanivorax; species Alcanivorax sp. UBA3183. Next base: position 28,160 of record NZ_DEXN01000003.1, on the reverse strand, counting down.
GCCGGCGCAGGGCTGAAGCCCCAAACACCAGCTCTACCGACGTGGGATGCAAGGCCAGAACAGGGAGAAGACCCGCCACTTCACTAAGGGCCCTAGGGGTTTCCCCGTTGAGCTTGATGGCATCGATCCCACCCGGAGTCCGGCGCACACCCAAACGGTGGATATTCTCGCCTGCCGACACTTCCGCATAAAGGGTGGCCGCGGGCGCTCCGTCGCGGACCAGCCGGGACAACCTGCCACCACGGAATGACCGCCCCCCGCTACCAATGAAATAGATGGCTTCCAGCAGGCTGGTCTTGCCGCTGCCGTTATCACCAAGAATCACATTGAGGGAAGGGGAGAGGGCAATATCCAACTGGCGGTAATTGCGAAAATCTCCAAGCTGGAGACGGCTCAACATAGAAAGGAATCCACCCACAACAACCAGGGAAGCCGCCGCAGCAGCAAGAAATGACTGCACCGATTGTAGCTCAGGGAGAGGGCAGGGGCGATGATGCTAACACCTGTTTCCACCACAGAGGACACCGAGCTCACTGAGGAAACCCCATTTCCGACCAAAAGGGCGCCGTGTTGCTTCGCAAAGGATCTCACCCCTGAGCGCTCTGTGGTAACGATACCTTTACCGCAGCCGGCTGATGCCGGGCAAAAAAATACCCGGCGCGATGGCCGGGTATTGGGGAGGAGCGGGGGCTTGCTGATCAGAGCCGCATGGGCATGACCACATACAGGGCAGCCTTGCTCTCGGGATCCAGCACCAGGGCGCTGCTGTTGCTGTCGCCCATCTCCAGCTCTGCCTGGGTCCCTGCCATGGTGTTGAGCACGTCCAGCAGGTAGCTCACGTTGAAACCAATCTCCAGGGGCTGCCCATTGAAGTCTACGGACACTTCTTCTTCCGCTTCTTCCTGCTCCGGGTTGTTGGCCACGATGCGCAGGCTGCCTTCGGACAACTGAACCCGCACACCCCGGTATTTCTCATTGGACAGAATCGCTACCCTGGCCAGGGCCTGGCGCAGGGTTTCCCGGTCGGCAATGATGGTGCGCGAGCCTTCCTTGGGAATCACCCGGTCATACTCGGGGAACTTGCCATCAACCAGTTTGGAGGTAAACGTAATCGCGCCCACCACAATACGGACATGGTTGCGACCCACAGTCAGGCGGGCATTTTCGCCAGCATCACCCAGGATACGGGACAGCTCCATCACCCCTTTGCGTGGCAGGATCACCGAGGCTTCTTCTACCGGCACATCCAGCTCCGCATCGCACAGGGCAAGGCGGTGGCCATCGGTAGCCACGGCACGCAGACGGCCCGGCTTGAGCTCGAACAGCATGCCATTGAGGTAATAGCGCACGTCCTGCTGGGCCATGGAAAAGGCAGTACGGTCGATCAGGCTGCGCAATACGCCTGGCTGGATATCCAGGCTGGAACCGGCAGCATCTTCTTCCAGATTGGGGAACTCGGACGCGGGCAGGGTGGAGAGAGTGAAACGGCTGCGACCGGAACGAACCAGCATGCGCTCGCCATCCACCTCGAAACGGATGTCGGCTTCCGCCGGCAGACTCTTGGCAATGTCCACCAGCTTGCGTGCCGGTACCGTAGTTTCCCCGGCCTGATGCTCCCCTTCCAGTGGCAGGCGAGCCACCAGCTCCAGTTCCAGATCGGTGCCTGTCATGGAAAGCTGCCCATCCCCCACCTCCAGCAGGACATTGGACAGCACCGGCAGGGTTTGCCGTTTTTCCACCACTGCAGCCACCTGTTGCAGGGGCTTGAGCAGTTGTTCTCTATTGATTGAGAATTTCATCGCGCTTTCCCGTTCTGGTTATTTGGGCCAGAGGCTCCCAGGCCCTTCCTTTACATATGATGCACAGAGCCGGCCACCGGGCCGGGGCCCTGTCAGGACGTCAGCGTCCGTAACAGGCTCTGGTAATCTTCCTCGATTTCCGGATTGGATTCCCGCAGCTGCAACACCTTACGACAAGCATGCAACACGGTGGTGTGATCACGGCCACCAAAATTTTCACCGATCTCCGGCAGGCTGTGGCTGGTCAGTTCCTTGGACAACGCCATGGCCACCTGCCGCGGTCTCGCCACCGAACGGGTCCGTCGTGGAGAGAGTAGATCATTGATCTTGATCTTGTAGTACTCGGCCACCACACGCTGAATATTGTCGATGCTGATCTGTCGCGCCTGCAGGGCAATCAGATCCTTCAGCGCTTCCTTGATCAGGCCGATATCTATCTGTGCACCAGTGAAACGCACATGGGCGATCACCCGGCGCAACGCCCCTTCCAGTTCCCGTACATTAGAACGGATTCGTTGCGCGATAAAGAAGGCCGCGTCATTGGGCAGATCCACCTTGGCTTCTTCCGCCTTCTTTTTCAGGATCGCTACCCGCGTTTCCAGCTCCGGTGGCTCCATGGGCTGGGACAACCCCCAGCCGAACCGACTCTTGAGGCGCTCCTCGAGACCATCCACTTCCTTGGGAAACTTGTCACAGGTCAGAATGATCTGCTGGCCATTTTCCAGCAGCGCATTGAAGGTGTGGAAGAACTCTTCCTGGGACTGCTCTTTACCTGCAAAGAATTGAATATCATCGATCAGCAGCGCATCCACTGACCGGTAGAAGCGCTTGAACTCATTGATGGTCTTGTTGCGCAGGGCCGAGATCATATCCGCGACAAAACGCTCACTGTGTAGATACACCACCTTGGCGTTGGGGTTGCGTCGCAGCAACTCGTTGCCCACCGCATGCATCAAGTGGGTCTTACCCAGGCCCACGCCCCCGTACAACAGCAGGGGGTTGTAGCCGTGGCTGGCCGGGTTCTCAGCCACCTGCTGGGCCGCCGCCGCCGCCATGCGGTTGGACTTGCCCTCCACAAAGGTGGCAAAGGTGAACCCGGTGTTGAGATTACTGCGATGCTTGCGGGCGCCTCCCAGCTCCGTAGGCTGCGGTTTGCTCTCCGCCAGCTCCGGTGTACGCATATGACCGGAAGATGGCGTAGCGGGGCTGGCAGGGGCAGGGGAGGACGACTGGGCAGACGGAGCAGGCATCCGGCTGGATCCCACCTCCAGCCGCAACTGGGGCAGCGCGCCACTTTGCAGCTCGCCCAGTACCTCGCCGATGCGATCCATGTACTTGTCACGAACCCAGTCAACCACAAACCGATTGGGTGCAAACAGCGTCAGCTCGGCGCCATCCGCAGATGCAGCCACCTGTAATGGCCGAATCCACATATTGTACTGCTGTGACGGCAACTCATCCTCGAGTCGAGTCAGGCAGCGTTGCCAGAGCTCTTCAGACACGCACACGCCTTATTATCCTGGAACGATACTGCGCCCCTCTCTCTACACGAAGGCAAAAAGAGGAAGAACAAGGGACCCGACCGCGACAGAAATCACAGTCCAGCGGCACTCTTGGGCCCTGAATCGTCTTTTATGAACTGAATGAAAATTCGGTCAAAGAACCGGAATCGAGCCCGTTATTCTACCCCCTCAGAGCGATAACTATCCACAGGGCAGCCGGGATTTTTCCGGCTTTATTTCTGTGGATAACTAGGACCATAACCCTGTGCGGGAATGCAGGTACAACCCGGTGGACAACTGGATGTACAACTTATACCCACATTTAATGACAGGTCGTCCCCCGCTCGTCCCCAGTACTTACACACAATGGTACGCAAGTTATTAACGACGCAAACTTATGATATAAATAGGGATTTCACGCTTATCCACAAAAAGTGCTTTCCCCTATAATAACTACTACTACAAAAAACATTTAAATATTTAAGTTCTATTAACAGTTCTCTCCAGCACGTCTCGAACTTGCCTGAAAAGCTGATTGACAGGGGATTTCGCTTTCCCTAGACTTGCCGGCCTTCCAATTGCTGTCTCATTCCATGGGGAAGACACCATGAAACGCACATTTCAGCCCAGCGTACTCAAGCGCAAACGTGCCCACGGTTTCCGTGCTCGCATGGCGACCAAAAACGGTCGCAAAATCCTGGCCGCTCGTCGTGCCAAGGGTCGTAAGCGGTTGGCTGCCTGAGCCAACCGTTTTACTCTGCCCTCCTGGCTGAGGTAACAGTGCCAATAACCCGGGCTTTTACCCGCCAGCACAGACTTCTCACCGGACCCCAATATCAGACCGTATTCGACCACTCCAAATGGAAGGTGGGGAATGCGGCGTTTTTGCTATTGGCCTGCCCCAACCAGCAGGCTCTGCCCCGGTTGGGACTGGTGATTGGTCGCAAGCGTGCCAAACGTGCCGTTGACCGTGGTTGCGTCAAACGCAGAGCCCGGGAACAGTTCCGATTGCGGCAGGATCAACTGGCAGGTCTGGACATTATTTTGCTGGTTCGCGGACGAGTGGATCATCCGGACCCGGCAGAAGTCACCGACCAGCTTGGCAAGCTATTCGACAAGCTGCTTGCTAAGTGCGGGCAAGCTTGAGAAACTGCGGCCCGTTTTTCTCGCCACAGAATAGTCTGTTATGGAAATCCAGCGCGCCCTTGTAATTACCGGCATTGCCATCGTTTCCTACCTGATGATTCAGGCCTGGCAACAGGATTATGCCAACCCGACCCAGCCAGCCCCCGTTGAGGAGGTTGCGCAGAGCGCGCAAGGCAATGGCGACGGACTCGACCTGCCTTCCCCTCAGGCAGATGAGGTGGATAACGGTATTCCCTCTGCACAGTCAGAGCGGGTTGAAGCCCCTTCTTCCGAATCCACGGAAACCACAACTCGCCAGCAACGCATTCGGGTCAACACCGATGTGTTGCGAGTGGAAATCGATCCCCAGGGCGGTGATATCGTTCGCCTGGCGCTGCCTGAGTTCCCCCATCATGTGGATACCCCGGACCAGCCCTTCGTGTTGCTTGAGCAGGATGCCAGCCGCACCTATGTGGCTCAGAGTGGCCTGATTGGCAAGAACGGCACCGATTCCAGCGCCGGCCGTCCACTATGGAGTGCAGCCAAACAGAGCTACCAGCTGGATGAAGGCACCCAGGAACTGAACGTGGACCTGACCTTGCGTCAGGATAATGGCGCCGAGCTGGTCAAGCGTTTCACCTTTGAACGCGGCAGCTACCTGGTGCGCGTTAGCCATATTGTCCGTAACCAGGGCAACAGCGAGTGGTCCGGTGCCTTGTATGGCCAGATCAAGCGTGATGGCAGCGAAGATCCTGGTCTGTCCAACAGTGGCTTTATCCCCATGCCCACCTATCTGGGGGGGGCCTACTGGGACAGTAAAAAGCCTTACAACAAACTCGATTTTGAAGACATGTCAGAAAACCCGCTGGACCTGACGGTCCAGGGCGGCTGGCTGGCCATGGCGCAGCACTATTTTGTGACTGCCTGGGTGCCTGATGCCCAGCAGAAGAACCATTACTCCAGCGTGCACCTGGAAAAACGCGGTCAGTACCTGCTGCGGTTTGTGTCTCCTACCCTCAAGGTGGCACCAGGCGAAGAGAAGGTGCTTTACGCCGAGTTCTATGCCGGGCCCAAGCAGCAGGACAAGCTGGAGGCAATTAGCCCCGGTCTGAATATGACTGTGGATTACGGCTGGTTGTGGTTTATCTCCCAGCCCATCTTCGCCCTGCTGGTATTCCTGCAAAGTGGTGAAGTGTCCGTGTTCGGCATGGATATCGATATTGGTATGGGCGTCGGTAACTGGGGTGTTGCCATTATCCTGCTCACGCTCATTATCAAGGCGATCTTCTTCAAGCTCAGCGCCACCAGTTATCGCTCCATGGCGAAAATGCGCAAGGTGGCGCCGGAAATGCAGCGCATCAAGGAGCAGAACAAGAACGACAAGCAGAAAGCGCAAATGGAAACCATGAAGTTGTTCCAGCGCGAAAAGATCAACCCGCTTGGTGGTTGTCTGCCGATGTTGGTTCAGATGCCGGTGTTTATCGCTCTTTACTATGTGTTGCTGGAATCCGTGGAGCTGCGTCAGGCACCTTTCTTCCTGTGGATCAACGATCTGTCAGTAATGGATCCGTACTTCGTCCTGCCGATCCTGATGGGCGCCTCTATGTTCCTGCAGACTCGCCTCAATCCGACCCCGGCCGACCCCATGCAGGCCCAGGTGATGAAGTGGATGCCGGTGGTGTTCTCCGTGTTCATGTTGTGGTTCCCTGCCGGTCTGGTGCTGTACTGGCTGACCAACAACATTCTCTCCATTGCCCAGCAGTGGGTAATCACCCGCAAGATCGAAAACGAGGGATAACGGGCTCAACCCGCTATTCTTTGCAAGCCGGCCGGGATTTCCCGGCCGGTTTTGTTTTATGCTGATGCTCCTTTTCCGGCCTTTCAGAATCACTTCATGTCGAATACAGCCCAGGACACCATTGTTGCGATTGCCACTGCGCCCGGGCGAGGTGGTGTTGGCGTGGTGCGTCTGTCAGGGCCTGACGCTGAAGGTATCGCGGGCAAGATTGTTCGTGATCGCTCACTGACCCCGAGAATGGCGCATTTCGCCAGATTCCGGGGTGCGGGTGGCGAGGTTATCGATGAGGGGCTGGTGATTGCCTTTCCCGCCCCCCATTCCTTTACCGGCGAAGATGTGGTGGAGCTACAAGGCCACGGCGGTCCGGTGATCCTGGATATGCTGGTGGCGGCCTGCATTGCCGCCGGCGCCCGCCAGGCCCGTGCCGGGGAGTTTTCCCAGCGGGCGTTCCTCAATGACAAGATGGATCTGACCCAGGCCGAGGCCATTGCCGATCTGATTGACGCAGGTACCAGCGCCTCGGCCCGTGCCGCTCTACATTCCCTGCAGGGGGTGTTCTCCGACGAAGTGAATCGCCTGGTGGAAGACCTGATCGGCCTGCGTATCTATGTGGAAGCAGCGATCGATTTCCCGGAAGAGGAGATAGACTTTCTTTCCGACGGCAAGGTGGCCGGCGATCTGCGCGAACTGCGAGCGCAGTGCCTGCGGGTACTGGATGAAGCCAACCAGGGCCGCCTGGTCCGCGAGGGCATGACTCTGGTAATCGCCGGTAAACCCAATGCGGGCAAGTCTTCGCTGATGAATGCCCTGGCGGGTTTCGATGCCGCCATCGTCACAGATATCGCTGGCACTACCCGGGATGTGTTGCGCGAATCCATCCAGCTCGATGGTATGCCGCTTAACCTGATCGACACCGCCGGCCTGCGTGACAGCGCTGACGTGGTGGAGCAGGAGGGGATTCGCCGCGCCTACGCAGAAATGAGAAAAGCGGACCGTTTGCTGGTGATGGTGGATTCCCGTGAGGGTGAGGTTAATCCACAAGATATCCACAGCTTGTTGCCGCAGAGTCAGCAACAACTGGAAAACCTGGATCTGCCGGTCACCGTGGTGCTCAACAAGGCAGATTTGTCCGGTATGGCCACTGGCCCCCTTGATAGCGACTGTTTCGTGATCTCTGCGACCACCGGTGATGGACTCCCTGATCTGCGCGATCACCTGAAAGCCGCTGCGGGGTTTAAAGGTGCGGGCCAGGGCGAAGGGCAGAGCCGGTTCTCCGCCCGCCGCCGCCACATCACTGCTCTGGAGCAAGCCCTGGCCGCCCTGGACAAAGGGGAGCAGCAACTGCACGGCCATGCCGCCGGCGAACTGCTGGCCGAAGACCTGCGCGCCGCTCAAAAAGCCCTGGAAGAAATTACCGGTGCCTTTACTGCCGATGATCTGCTGGGGCGTATCTTTTCCTCCTTCTGTATTGGTAAATAAGAAAGAGCCATAGCCGCCGTGGATTCAGGGCGGAGCACTCTCCCGTCCGCAATAGTTACCCACAACCTTCCCGGTTGGCCAAATATCCCCCATTCCTGACCAAACCGCTCATCACAGAAATAAGTGGCGAAGCCCTTTCAAATCAAAAGCCTATCTGCCTGGTAAACATATTGTTTTTTTTGAGCATTGAGTTGCATATTCATTGCGCTAGGTTTGGTTGTGACCGGGCGGTCACAAAAGTGAACGGCTGTACATAAAACAATAACAACGCAATGAGGTGAGCATGCTCACCAGACCCAAATACAGACACTGCATAAGGTTATTCCGTGTTTTGCTGGTTGTCCTCGCGGCTGGCCCCATGGTGGGTAAGGCTGCACTGGAATCCCTGGATGAAGAAAGCCTGTCTCAGGTGACCGGCACGGGCCTGGCTATCGGCTTCGAGGATTTTCGCTGGCTGATCAAGCCCACCAGTTATTTCGAGCAGGTAGGCTCGGATCCGGTAGGCAGCACCACGTTGCAACGGGGGGACCTGCGCTGGTATGGCGTGAACATCTCCGGTGCGGGTAGCGGGGGATTTCACTGGGATGAAAGCGGCGGCAATTTCGGCACGTCCTGTGATGCCTCCAGCCTCGGCTGCCCTCGTGGTGGACTGATCAGTGACTTTGCGCCCCATGATAACCCGTACCTGTTGCGCGCATTTTCGCCCCGCGGGGTCAGCTACGATGGCACCGTCCTCAACAGTGATCCCAATAACCCGGACAGCACCATCTATGAATATCTGGCGCCCAGTGCCCAGCCGGAATACACCTTTTCCTTTTGGGGAGAACTGGAAGTAGGTCGCTCCGGTAATAATGACAACCTGGCCGTCGGTACCGGGGATTTGCTGAAAACCCAGACCATCATTCGCGGTAATGCGGCCAATTCAGCCTTCCGCCTTTTCCAGTTTACCCAACCGGGTAACGAAACCTTTGCCATCCTTTACCACAGTCGCCTGCAGGGCGACTTCCGGTTTTCTGCAGCACAGCATGATGGTCCGGGCGCCAGCGATGTGGTGGGGCAACCGGTGAGGTTTGATGCCCTCGAAGGTCTGCATTTCAAAAATGTGGATGCCTATGTTCCGCTGGGACAGCTTTACTATCAGGCGCTGACCCTGGATACGGTGCCGTCTCAGGACGGTAATTTCATTCTGGAAATTCCGCGTCTACCCGATGTCCCTACCCATACAGCGGTTCATGATCATTTCTACTCGCTGGCCGTACCGGACAGTGCGGATGCGGGCTATATCACTGCCCGGGCAGCGTTATTGAGCAACACCCCTGGCGCAACGCCTTCTCATGCGGTGGATGATTCCTACTTTGTTACCCATGGCTACTCACGTTGGGGGGACTGGTATCCCTGTCGTGGGGTTGGTTGTCCAGCGGTATCGACAACGGTTTCTCCCAATCGCAATACCTACAACGATACCGATGACGGCATCTTCTTTCGCAAGTGTGAAAGCTGCGATGACTTTGATGCGTTCGCTTACATGATCACGGCGGTGGATGTTCGGCCAGGACAGGATCAGTACTCCTGCCCGGGGGGAAGCAACTGTGGTGATTATGCCCCGCGTGGAGGCTCCGGAGGTGTTGCGGATCGCTATTATCGTCAGGCAGTTAATTGTACCGCTAATAGCGGGAGTGATTACCAATGTGGCTATGGAGGCAGCTACAACATCAGTGCCGGGTCTGATTACACCACGGTGAACAAGATGAACCCATCAACGTTGTTGGGGGTTCCCGGTACCAACACCCTTCCCGTTATTCATACTGGTGTTGCAAACCTTGGAGATGCCAGAGCAGAAGGTTTACAGGTGAATTACATGAAATTTACCAGCTATGGTGCAGGGAATTAGAGAATTTTTATGGAAAATAAAACAAAAAAAATTCCGTCAGTAAAAATATCAGCTGCGCTCATATTGTTCTGGTTTTCATCTTCCTACGCGTTCAATGCTGGAGGTATGAGTCCTCTTGATGAGGATCAGATGAGAGCTGTTACGGGTCAGGGACTGATCGTTTCCGACAAAATATCAGGCAACGCATTGTCGAATCCTAATGCCTACTCCACACCCTTTGAGTTTTATCGAATTGGCCTGGACGGTGAGCTTCAGTTGAATCTTAACGTTTCAAAGTTGCAACTTGGTTGCGGTGGAATTAACGACCACCTTTCCGGCCATGCAGGTTGTGATATCGATATTGATTACCTGAGCCTGATGGGAAGAAACGGCACGGATATCGGCGATCCAGGAAGCCCATTTACACTGGACAGGCCCTATATTGAATTTGCGGTAAAGAATGACAATTCCACAACTTTGCGGGAGATTGCCGGCATAAAGATTGGCGCGCAATCCGCAGATGGAGCCATCAGTGCAGGGCGGCGGTACTACACGAACAATGCGGTGAATCAGGAAAATACAGCGTTTGCCACTACCTGTAACCCCAGTGCCGTAACAGGTTCTGGCGTTGTGGGGTGCCATTCCGGGATAAACAGTGTCAGCGGATTTCTGGGTTCTGAGTTATCACTGACCATGGATATTGAGGCTCGGTTGCTGAGTATTTTTACAATAAGAGCAACAGGATGTACGGGAAGGACCAGCATAGGACATGATGACTGTGGCAATAATCTTTCTGATGCACTCTTTGTTGATATTGCCGGCACAAGAATGCAGACGCTTGGCCTGCAAGCTGCAGAACTGAAAACCAACAACCTTGAGTTCCTGGGGGGAAGTTGTGGTTTTTTTAACCCCCTTGCCTGTGCCGCTGAAGCAGTAATGGATACGGTTTTCGCCAGCCTCAATACCGATCTTCGTAACGTTCATAAACTGACATTTGAAGATACCTCGGATTTCTTTCTTTCCTTCCAGAGAGAGCCCATTGCATACCCCCGTTACAGCAAATTGACGCCGACGGAAGAGTTGCCTCCTGGCGCTTTTGATATCTGTGCCACCAGTAATGCTACCCCCCGTTGCTCAAGCAGTTATGCGGTTCCGGCGAATACCGGATGGTGGCTCAACGCCCCTTCCGTGAAGCTGCTGGATGTTTACAACCCCAATGCGGATCTTGGTAACCGCGGCATTGATGAAGCCATTGCATTGCTGGGGGCGCCGGGGTTGCTGCTGGAGCACCCCGAGTTTGATCTGGCGCCGAAACAAAACTGCTACGGCAGCACCATGTTCTGCTGAGAGAGGGAAATATGTCTGGATATGGTATGCCATCGAAATACATCCCTTTTATGTTTGTGGCGCTATGGTTGCTGCTAAGCATTATTTATCCGCAGACGGGGAAAACCGATTCCATGGTTCCTCTTAACGACAGTGAGCTTCAGTCAGTCACTGGCGGTGATGCCATTCAGCTAACCCTGCGGCTGCGAAATAATGTTGGTGAGGACAATGCACCGGATACTGCATGTGGCGGCACCCCGGACCCCTGTCGTCTTGGGTTGGAGTTTGTCGCCAGGGAAGGAAACTGGCTGGTATTGAAAGAATTCTACGGCAGCCTGGCCATTGAAGATGTCCGGTTGGAAGGGGCATATCTGAGTAATAGCGGATCCAGCTACCGTGACCTGAGTCGTTTTGAAGATGCTGACGGTAACTGCCTGCTTTCCCCCTGTAACCCTGATGGTCTGCCGGCAATTCAGCTGGATTACCCCTTTGCGAAAGGGCCGGGCGAATACCAGGATATGCATACCTTTCTGAATATCGGACGCATGGCTGTGGAAGTGGACGATGGCGCTACGCCCGGTTTCATGCTGGATAACAATCCTGGTAGTGCACTGGCGTTTCGAATGAGTGATTCGGCGAGCGCCAACGGCGACATGCAGATGCGTTTTGACGGGAGGGCGTTTCTGTATGGTTTCTGATCACCGACGTCTGTGGATCCTGACTCTATTGCCACTGTCCGCTGCGGTCACTGCCATGACGCCTATTGATGACAGTGGTCTGGCTGATATCCGCGGTCAGGACGGTCTCACCGTCAATCTGGAAAGCAATGGCGCCATTCAAGCCCAACAGCTGAACTGGATAACCGATAGGGGTAACGCACCAGCCGGTACCTGCAGTGGCGGTGTGACTGACCAGCATGCCTGCACACAACTGAATGGCCTCACCCTGCAAGGTGACGGCAATCCTCTGAGTGCACAACTACAGCTGGATGTGGGCAGCGATGGCGGCGTTCCGTTACTGGCATTGCAGTATGACTGGCAGCCTTCCTTGTTCACCCTGGACGGGATGACCCTGCAAACCGGGACCAATCCGGCTTATGCGGGCCACTCTCTGGGCCAGGTTGGGTTGTATTCGCAAGGCAACCTGACGTTGGTGAACCAAGGGCTATTTAGCACGAATGGCCAGCATGCCAATCTGGACTTTTCCATGACTGGTGACTGGATATACCGCCAGGGCGGAGCCGGCAGTGCGGAGATGAGCATTGGTAATCTGATCATACAGAACCGGTTTACCAACGGCCCCGCCGGGGGGCATGCACCAGCCACTGGCGTCATCGGTATCGACAGCAATGGCTTGTTGCTGGAAGCGGATCACACTTATACCGCGCTGGAATTCGACCTGATGTACAAGGCAGCGCCGACAAATTTTGATCGAACGGATCGTCAGCCTCTGCTCTACGGCGCCTGGCTCGGTGGGCTGAAGGACGCTCGTGTGCGGGTGTCTGCTGGTGGGCTCGGCTATGGCTATGATGGTACAGCGCCAAATGGCAACTGGGATTATGCCGGAATCAATACCCCCCGCTCAGAAGGACTGACGATACAGACCCAGTGGGATTACGACACGGATTTCCAGCTTCGCCTGGGCCATGCGGACGGTGACCGTACCCGCATGGAACTGGTGAACTGGCGCCGACTGGGAAATGGTTCCGGTCCCATGTTCGCACTGGATGCCATTCTGGATGTGGTGCAGAACAACAACGGCCCGGCTGGATTGTGCTTTGGTGGCGGCTTTAGCGGCGGGCAGCCGGATAGTGGTTTGTGTACCAGTGCGGGGGGCGTGTTTCATCCGACCCGGGTCGCCGCCGGGGAATCGGCGTTTGCCGTCCTGCTGCGCAATGGCCATCTGCATGCCTACAGTGAACAGTTGACCGTTGCCAACCCCACCAGCGGCTGGTCGGACAGTTATGACTGGGGCGTTGTTCTCACTCTGGGCAAGCTCGATGCCGATATCCTGGCTTATCCGCAAGGGCCCGCCGGCAATGTGGGTCTGCGGGCAGACGCTACCGTTATGGTGCAGTCGCCAGGATTCTGGGACGCGGCGAATAGCGCAGATCCGTTGGTGCGCGCGGCGGCGGCGGATAACTGGCAGACCCATTCCCATTTCCTGTTCGCCAACACCGCCAGCGATGTGGCGGTAGGCCTGCTCAATAATGACCTGCTCTGGGAAGCCCGGGACCTGTACCTTACGTTGGGGGACACCGACCCGGCCTTTCCGGATCTGGCGTCAGGGATCATGCTGCGCACCGATACCCTGTCTCACTACCAGGTACGGGGCCTGCTCGGGGCGGGCAGTCTCAGTGACCTGGGGGGAACCACCGCCAATGTGGCACTGTGGGATTTCAATCTGTCCGCGGACCAGTTTCGTTTCGTGCTCTACCCGGCCACTGCCGATGGTCTGGCAACTCTGGGCTTTGAGGGCTATATGAATCTGGATGGCAATGCGTACCTGTCACTGGCAGAAGTATCCAGCCCCCAGTCAGCGTTCCGGCTATCCAATGTCAGCGGTAGTATCGGCTGGCGAAACGGCAACGTGGTGCTGAAATCCGGCGATCAGAACAGTGACGGCTTGCCCAGCCTGACCATCGAAAACGAACTGTTGCTGGGGCAGAGTGCCGACTTTGGTCAGAGCGGCGGTGGCAACCCGCTGGTCGGGCAGGTGGGATTCGGCGATCAGCAGTATGGTCGCATCGCCATGCCCGGTGGCACCTGGCACAGTGAAATCATTGCCAAGGTGCCTCCGCCCTAGGTTTCCGGCGGCAACACAAAATGCTCGACACCCTGATCCAGAAACCGGATCAACATGCGGTAGCTGTCCAGATCAAAGCTGGCATCCGCATCCGGCGTAATCACAGCGGATTCAGGCTGACGCTGCAAGGTAGTGAGATGACACCACTGATCAATCAGATGGTAGTCGGTTTGCCGGGGGCTCTCTTCACGAATCACCAGCATTCCAGAGTAAGGCCAGGCGTGGATATGCTGGTCTTCAAGCGTTTTCCGCAACCGCTGGTTATGGCTATTCCTGGTTTCCTTGCCACAACAGGCACCCTGACAGCGGCCCAGCTGGTGCGCAAAGCAGGCACCGTGGCGTCCCGTTTCCATCCCGCAGATACGCGGGCAAAGAGCGGCGTCGCGCACTTTGCTGTCCAGCATGGTCTTTGCCTGGCGAGGGCTGCGAAACAGGCCGAAGCTGTCCTGTTGCCAGCCATCGTCATCCACCAGCGGTCGGTATAAAACCGGAACCAGAAAACCGCGGGCATCGATTTCCAGTCGCCAGGTGTGCAGCTGCCGATACCGGCGCTGGCGACGGTTGAAAATCGGCTGGCGTTGTTTGATTTCCCGATTCTCCAGCAGCAGCGCGCCCAGTTCGCCGGCGGTGACCTGATGCTCGATGCGGCGAGTGAGGTAGCACAGCCGCCCTTCCTTCTTATCCCGATGCCGGGCAGAAAAATGGCTTTTTACCCGTTGCCGCAAATTGATGCTTTTACCCACATAGAGTAGTTCGTCCTGCTCGCCAAAAAACCGGTAAATGCCGGGGAGGGTGGGCAGGTCAGCAAACAGGCCCGGGTCGACCGGGGAGGCATCTGAATCTGGGTACATGCCGGTAGTGTCCATGGGGAAACGCCATGATGTGGTGAAGGCGAGATGGATGATCTGATATTTTTACCGTGCCATGATGGAGAAAATGCATTGCCAGGAGGCAACCATGAGCGGCCACGACACCGACACCCGTATCGAAACCGATTCCCTGGGCCAGGTGCAGGTACCCAAAGCCGCTCGCTGGGGCGCCCAGACCCAGCGAGCAGTGGATAATTTCCCCATCAGCGGTCGCCCGTTGCCGGAGCGTTTCATTCTTGCGGTGGTTCGCATCAAGCGCTGCGCAGCGGAAGCCAATCTCAAGCTAGAACAATTGCCGGCGGACAAGCAGGCTGCCATCGTCGGCGCCTGTAATGATCTGCTCGACGGCCACCATCTGGATCAGTTCCCGGTGGATATTTTCCAGACCGGTTCCGGTACCAGCACCAACATGAACGTGAACGAGGTGATTGCCCACCTGTGCGCGGATGCCGGCGCCGAGATTCATCCCAATGATGATGTGAATCTGGGGCAGAGCAGCAACGACACTGTTCCCACTGCGATTCATGTGTCGTCCGTACTGGCTGTCACCGAGCAATTGCTCCCCGGTCTGGAACACCTGATCGCGACTCTGGGGCTGCGTGCCCGCGAAGGTCGCGAGTTGGTCAAGACCGGCCGCACCCATCTGATGGATGCCATGCCGGTGACGGTGGAGCAGGAGCTGCAGACCTGGGTGCTGCAGTTACAGGATGCCAGCAGCCGGCTGGCCCGCGCCCGGGATGAGCTGCTGGCCATCCCCCAGGGCGGTACGGCGGTAGGCAGCGGTATCAATGCCCACCCGGATTTTGCGACCACCTTTGCGGAGCAACTGGCGGACGAAACCGGCCTGGGCTTTAAGCCCTTGCCGCATCCCTTTGTGGCCCAGAGCGCTCTGGATGCGCCGCTGAATCTGTCCGCGGCCTTGCGCGGGCTGGCAGTGGTGATGATGAAGATCAGCAACGACCTGCGCTGGATGAACTCAGGCCCCATCCATGGCCTGGGCGAGCTGCAGCTGCCGGCCACCCAGCCTGGTTCCTCGATCATGCCCGGCAAGGTGAACCCGGTGATCTGCGAATCGGTGACCATGGTGGCGGCCCAGGTGATGGGGCTGGATCAGGCCAATGCGGTGGCGGCCCAGAGCGGCAACTTCCAGCTCAATGTGATGCTGCCGCTGGTGGCCAGCAACCTGCTGGACATGACCGCGTGGCTGGCCAACAGCTGCCGTAACCTGGCCGACCGGGCGATCACCGGCATGACCTTCAATGAAGACCGTCTGGCCGAGGGCGTGGGCAAGAACCCGATTCTGGTCACCGCCCTGAATCCGGTGATCGGTTATGAGAAGGCCGCGAAGATCGCCAAGGAAGCCTTTGCCAGCGGCCGGCCGGTGATCGACGTGGCCGAGGCACAGTCCGACCTGTCACGGCAGGAGCTGGAAAAACTGCTGGACCCGAAACGCCTGACCCGTCCCTGAATCCGCAGGGTGTACTGAGCCCAAGGCGAACTGCACCATTGGCTCGCCTCCAGCGCAGTACACCCTGCGTCTCCCTCATTGCTTTGTGCTTTTATCCCTAGACACAGCGTCTACACCGAGTAGTATTTTGTTACCTCAGGCGTAGCTGAACGGATGACCCGTGCGGGGGACTGTGTCAGTCTGGGACGCCTTACATACTCACAGGTATGGACGCCTCGCCCCGCCCATATCGCCAGAATAACAGGGTAACGGAGCCACTATGAGCAGTAACCTCACCATCCAGCGCACCCCTTCCGCCGTGGAGCCGCCGCTGGTGATCAACCGTATTCTCGAAGCGGGCGTGCAAAAGGCGCCGGAACAGACCATCACCTACGGCGACCGGGATTTTACCTACCGGGAATTTGAAGAGCGGGTGCATCGTCTGGCTGGCGCGCTGGCCGCCCAGGGCATCAAGCCCGGCGATACCGTGGCAGTGATGGACTGGGACACCAACCGTTACCTGGAAGCGTTCTTTGCCATCCCCATGATGGGCGCGGTGCTGCACACCGTGAACGTGCGCCTGAGCCCGGAGCAGGTGCTCTACACCATCAACCACGCCGAGGATGATGCCATCCTGGTGAACAGCGAATTCCTGCCGATCCTGGAAGCCATCAAGGATCGCATCGAGCCGGTGAAGACCTACATCCTGCTCGACGACGATGGTGTAAAAAGCAGCGATGCGCTGCCCCTGGCCGGCGAATACGAAGAGCTGCTGGCCAAGGCACCGGCCCGCTTCGAGTTCCCGGAGCTGGACGAAAACACCCGCGCCACCACCTTCTACACCACCGGCACCACCGGCCTGCCCAAGGGCGTGTACTTCTCCCATCGTCAGCTGGTGCTGCACACCTTCGCCGGCCGCTCCTCCATGGCCGGTGTGGGTCAGGGACGTTTCAACGAAGACGACGTCTACATGCCGATTACCCCCATGTTCCACGTGCATGCCTGGGGTATTCCCTACATGGCCACCCTGATGGGCGTGCAGCAGGTGTACCCGGGTCGTTACGAGCCGGCCTCCCTGCTCAAATTGCTGGTTACCAAGAAGGTCACCTTCTCCCACTGCGTGCCCACCATCATCCAGATGTTGTTGCAGGCGGAAGCGGCCAAGAGCATCGACCTGAGCGGCTGGAAAGTGATCATCGGTGGCTCCGCCTTGCCCAAGGCTCTGGCCATGGGCGCGCTGGAGCGCGGCATCGATATCTACACCGGCTACGGCATGAGCGAAACCTGCCCGCTGCTGACCCTGGCGCAACTGACCCCGGAACTGGAAAAGGCTGACCTGGAAACCCAGGCGGACTACCGTACCCGCACTGGTCGCCCGGTGGCCATGGTGCAGCTGCGTATCGTCGATGCGGAAATGAACGACGTGCCCCACGACGGCAAGAGCCAGGGCGAAGTGGTAGTGCGTGCCCCGTGGCTGACTCAGGGCTATCTCCACGACAAGGAAAAATCCGAGGAGCTGTGGGCCGGCGGCTGGCTGCACACCGGTGATGTGGCGGTGATGAGCGAGGATGGTTGGCTGAAGATCGTCGACCGCATCAAGGACGTGATCAAGACCGGCGGCGAGTGGGTGTCCTCCATCGACCTGGAAGGCATGATCCTGCAGCACGCCGGCGTCGGCGAATGTGCCGTGGTCGGTGTGCCTGACGAGAAATGGGGCGAGCGTCCGGTGGCCCTGGTGGTCAAGAATGGCGACGCGGACGAAGAGGGCATCAAGGCCCTGATGGCCGATTACGCCGACAAGGGCATCATCAGCCGTTATGGCATCCCCGACCGCGTCATTTTCGTGGATGAGCTGCCGCGCACGTCTGTGGGCAAGCTGGACAAGAAGAAGATGCGCGCCGAAATGGTGTAGTGTCTCCACGGCGTCACACTACTTAGAAGCCCGCCTCCCGGCGGGCTTTTTATTGGCGAACAAAGCAGGTCATGATCAAAAGCCTTTTCACCACAGAGGGCACTGAGCACACAGAGGCAAAGAAGATTTATCGTGGAGTAGAGTGAAAAATGGCTGCTGTACCAACTTGCTGGAGATGGTGGTTGTGGTGCAGTTCGCCTTGAGCTCAGTGCACCCTACGCAATCTGTGGCGGTGGGCAGGGATTCAGATCGCAGGTGCTGTCATCCGCCAGGAGCAAATTTGCGATAAACAAAAGAACTGGGTTTTCTCGGTGTGCTCTGTGCCCTTTGTGGTGAAAGTGCCGTTGCTTTTCCGCTCCTAGGGCAAGAATCTGCGCGTAAACTGAATTTCCTTCATAATTCTTTGTCACTTTAACGCTCCCTCTACAAATTGCTTGCATAATTGGGCGCTAGACTTCCCCTACGGCTTGTTGTGAATCATATATCTTGGAGACGTTCATGAAGCGGATTATCGCCGCCCTGATTCTGGTGGTGCTGGTAGGTGCTGGCCTCTGGTGGGCCCTGGCGCCGGCGCCGGCACCCATGGGGCAGCGTCCGCCCACGGTGGTCAACCTGGCGCCGAGTATCGAACGTTCCCTGTTTGATCGGGTGGAAGCGGTGGGTACGGCGCGGGCCGCCCAGGCAGTGACCATCCTTACCGAAGTCCCCGGCCGGGTGGCGAAGATCCATTTCCGCCAGGGGCAAAAGGTGGAACAGGGTAAGGTGCTGGTCACTCTGGATGACCGCAATGCCAGCGCCGAGCTGGCGCGCAGCGAAGCGGAATACCAGCGCGCGCTGAATGATTTCCAGCGCGGCCAGAAACTGGTCAAGAGCCGCGCTATTTCCCAGTCCGAAGTGGATACCTTCCGCACCACCCTGGATGGTGCCAAGGCCAGCCGCGATGCCGCCCGGGCCAATTTCAACGATCACACCATCCGCGCTCCCTTTGCCGGCGTGGTGGGGTTGCGTCAGGTGGATGCGGGTGGCTACCTGCAAACCGGCGATGCCATCACCACCCTGGATAATCTGGGTTATATCGAAGTGGATTTTCAGGTGCCGGAACGCTACCTGGCCCGGCTGGTTTCCGGCCTGCCGGTGCAGGCTCGCAACGAAGCCTTTCCGGATCAGGTGTTCGAAGGCAACATCACCGATCTGGATTCCCGGGTCAGCACGGCCAGCCGCAGCCTCACTGCGCGGGCGCGGCTGGAAAACCCCCAGGACCGGATTCGTCCCGGGCAATTCCTGCGCGTGTCCGTGCAGCTGGCCGAGCGCGATGCCCTGCTGGTGCCTGAGCAATCGATCATTACCCAGGGGGCGCAGAGCTATGTGTTCACCGTCACCGCGGACAACACTGCCGAGCGCCACCCGGTCACCCTGGGTGGCCGTCGTGACGGCTGGGTAGAAATCACCAGTGGCCTGACCGGCAAGCCGGACGTGGTGGTCAACGGCCATTCTCGTCTGGGCAGCGGCCAGGCGGTGCAGGTGCTGGATAACCCGGAGGCCTTGCTGCCGGGCCAGCGGGCCCTGCTGAAGCCTGCTTCGCCGGACGCCGATAAGGCGGACAGCGAGGCCGCTGCATGATTCTTTCCGATATCTCCATCAAGCGACCGGTCTTCGCCACGGTCATCAGTCTGTTGATTGTGGTATTCGGCATCAGCGCCTTGATGAAATTGTCGGTGCGCGAATACCCGGACATCGATCCGCCGGAAGTGTCTATTTCGGTGGACTATGCTGGCGCCGCGCCGGAAGTCATTGATACCCAGATTATCCAGGTGATCGAAGGGGCCGTGGCCGGGGTGGAAGGGGTGCGCAAGATCGAATCGCGCAGCCGGCTGGGCTCCGCCCGTACCAGTGTGGAATTCAATCTGGACCGGGATGTGGACGTGGCGGCCAACGACCTGCGTGACGCGGTGTCGCGGGTGCTCAACCGTCTGCCGGAAGAAGCGGACACCCCGGTAATCGCCAAATCCGACGCCGATGCCCGGCCCATCATCTGGGTAACGTTGACCAGCAGCACCCTGGCGCCCGAGGAACTCACCGACTTTGCCGAGCGTTCCCTGGTGGATCGTTTCGCGGTGCTGGACGGGGTGTCGGAAGTCTTCATCGGCGGCGAGCGCCGCTATGCCATGCGCGTCTGGCTGGACCGCCAGAGCATGGCCGCCAACCAGGTCACCGTCACTGATATCGAACAGGCCCTGCGCAGCAACAATGTGGAGCTGCCCGCCGGGCGCCTGGAATCCCAGTCCCGTGCCTTTACCGTCCGTGCCGACAATCGTCTGTCCTCGGTGAATGAGTTTGAGGATCTGGTGGTGCGTCGCCAGGGCAATTACCTGCTGCGGGTGGGCGATGTAGCCCGGGTGGAGCTGGGCGTGGAAAGCGATGACACCGTGCTGCGTGCCAACGGCGAGACCGCCATCGGCCTGGGTATCATTCGCCAGTCCAAGGCCAATACCGTGGCGGTATCCGATAACGTGCAGGCAGAAATCGAGGCGGTGAGGAGCAGCTTGCCGGCGGATATCAGCCTGGATGTGAACTACGACGAATCCCTGTTTATTCGCGCCTCCATCAAGGAAGTGCTGGTCACCCTGGGCATTTCCGTGGCGCTGGTGATCGCGGTGATCTTCGCCTTCCTGGGTAATCTGCGCGCTACCCTGATTCCGGCGGTGACCATTCCGGTATCGATCATTGGTGCCTTTATCGGCCTGGGCATCATGGATTTCTCCATCAACGTGCTTACCCTGCTGGCGTTGATCCTGGCCATTGGCCTGGTGGTGGACGATGCCATCGTCATGCTGGAAAACATCCAGCGGCGCATCGACGAAGGGGAAACCCGGTTGGTGGCCGCCTATCGCGGTGCCCGCCAGGTGGCCTTTGCGGTGGTGGCCACCACCCTGACCCTGGTGGCGGTGTTCGTGCCGATCTCCTTCATGGGCGGTGACGTGGGTCGGCTGTTTGGCGAGTTCGGCTTTACCCTGGCCTCCGCGGTGATCATCTCCAGCATCGTCGCTCTGAGTCTGGCGCCCATGCTCTGTTCCCGCTGGCTGCACCGGCACAGCGTCAAGGAACTGCAAGGCGAGGGCAATGCCTTCGAACGTGGCCTGCAAAAACTCAACAACGGCTATGCCCGCAGTCTGGCGGCGGCCCTGGGTAAACCCTGGCCGCTGGTGGTGGGCTGCGTGGCCCTGTGCGTGGTGGCGTTGCTGGTATTCCGGGGTTTGCCCCAGGAACTCGCTCCCACCGAAGACCGGGGTGTCTTTATTATCCCCGCGTCAGCGCCCCAGGGTTCCACCGCCGAATACAGCCTGCATCATGTGAAGGAAGTGGAAAACATCATGGCGCCGCTGGTGGAAAGCGGCGAGGCGGAACGGGCCCTGTCCATCGTCGGTTTTCGTGGCGTCACCGAAAGGGCCTTCAGTATCGTGCGGCTCAAGGACTGGGGCGACCGTGACCGCTCCCAGCAGGAGATCGTCAATGAAGTGCGGGGCAAGCTGTCCCAGGTGGCGGGCCTGCGTGCCTTTGCGGTGAACCCGCCAGGGCTGGGCCAGAGTGCCTTTAACCAGGCCCTGGAAGTGGTAGTGGCCGGGCCGGACTACGATCAGGTGTTGGTCTGGAGCGAAACACTGATGGAGGCCATGGAGGAGAATCCGGGGCTGACCAGTATTGATACAGATTTCGAGCAGACTCAGCCACAGTTGGACGTGAAGCTGGACCGGGAGCGTGCGGCGGATCTGGGCATCACCGCTACCGATGTGGGTCAGACCCTGCAAGCCATGTTCGCCACCCTCACGGCCTCCACCTATGTGGATCGAGGCCGCGAATACGATGTGCTGCTGGAAGCGGAAAAACGCAACAGCCAGGGCCCGGACGATGTGTTGCCGATTTATCTGCGCGCCGCCAACGGTGAGCTGGTGCCGTTCTCCAGCGTGGTGGAGCTGACCACCACCGGCGATGCCCCGGAACTGCGCCGGGTGGATCGGCTGCCGGCCATCACCCTGTCCGCCAACCTGGCGGATGGCTATGATCTGGTGTCCGCCATGACCTATGTGGAAGACCAGGCCCGTGAACGCCGGCCCCTGGAAGCACGCATTGGCTACAAGGGCATGGCCGAAGAATTGCAGGAATCCGCCGCCGCCATCCTGGTCACCTTTGCGCTGGCGTTGGTGATCGTGTTCTTGGTATTGGCCGCCCAGTTTGAAAGCTGGATCCATCCGCTGATCATCATGCTCACCGTACCCCTGGCCCTGGCCGGGGCGGTGCTGGCGATCTGGGTCACTGGCGACAGCCTGAACATTTACAGCCAGATCGGCATGATCATGCTGCTGGGGTTGATGGCCAAGAACGGCATTCTCATCGTGGAATTCGCCAACCAGTTGCGCGACCAGGGGCTGGCGGTGAAAGAGGCGGTTTACCAGGGCGCCATCGTGCGCTTCCGCCCGGTATTGATGACCGGCGTCTCCACCATCTTCGGTGCCATCCCTCTGGTGCTGGCCACCGGTGCCGGCGCGGAAAGCCGCTTCACCATCGGCGTGGTGATTCTCGGCGGCTTGCTCTTTGCCACCGTGCTGACACTCTTTATTATTCCGGTGTTGTACCAGTGGCTGGCACCCTATGCCTCGTCGGCGGATGCAGTGAAGCAGCAGCTGGATAAAGAGATGGCAGTGAACGAAAGCCAGGATGGATAATCCGTAGGAGCGGCGCTTGAGCCGCGAACCGAGCGTAGCGAGGTAGGCTTTCCCAAGTACGGTTCGCGGCTCAAGCGCCGCTCCTACAGAACGCTCTACAGGAACCATGACCGACTACGAACTGATCCGCAGCAAACGTCGCAGCCTGGAGCTGCGTGTGCTGGAAGATGGCCGGGTGCAAGTGCGGGCGCCGCAGCGGGCGTCGTTGCGCATGGTGCAGGCGTTTGTGGACAGTCGCAGCCAGTGGATTCACAGTCAGCAGCAGCGCCAGGCCAGCCGGCCTCGCCAGCGTTGGCAGGATGGGGCGTCATTCCCGTTCCGGGGGCAGCCTCTGACCATGGATGTGTCTGCCGGGCGCAGCGCGGTGGCCGTGTCCGGTGGCTATCTGCAGATTCGGGTAGCGGACCCGGACAGCGAGGCGGCAGTGCAACAGACGCTGGAAGGCTGGTTGCGCAAGCAGGCACGGTCCCTGTTCGAAGACAGCATCACCCGCCAGTTTTCCTGGTTCGCCAGCCAGGGTTATTCGCGGCCGGCATTGCGGGTGAAGAAAATGCGTACCCGCTGGGGATCATTGTCGGCCAAGGGCTACATCAACCTGAACATGGCCCTGCTGCAGTACCCGCCGGCAGCGCTGGATTACGTGGTCATGCACGAGCTGTGTCACCTGCAACACATGGATCACGGCCCCGGCTTCCACGCCCTCATGGACGCCCGCATGCCCGACTGGCGCCAACACAAACAACTCCTCGACCAACCGTTCTATCAACCCTGATGATGGATGTCGCCGTAGGAGCGGCGCTCTCTGTGCTCTGCGAGTAT
>NZ_DEXN01000003.1:4310-4593 GCF_002364155.1 Alcanivorax sp. UBA3183 | reverse complement strand
AGCACAGAGAGCACCGCTCCTACGGCAATAAGAGGGCAGGGGAGCAGACATAAAAAAAGCCCGCCGAAGCGGGCTTTTTTCTTGCTAATGTAATCGCTTATTCAGCAACCACGTTAGCGGCCTGTGGACCTTTTGGGCCCTGCTGGATCTCGAAGGAAACCTTCTGACCCTCGGCCAGGGTTTTGAAGCCTGAGCCGGTAATTGCGCTGAAATGAACGAATACGTCCGCACCACCATCGTCCTGAGAAATGAAACCAAAACCCTTGGACTCGTTAAACCACTT
>NZ_DEXN01000003.1:3032-4218 GCF_002364155.1 Alcanivorax sp. UBA3183 | reverse complement strand
CCCTTGGACTCGTTAAACCACTTCACAGTACCTGTAGCCATGTGAATCTATACCTCGAAACTATTTACTTTGAGTGTTGCTTGCAAACCATGTTGGGCGGTGTTCGGAGACAACTTCAGCTTCACGCAGGGAAGACAATTACCAAACTAATCCACTGCCATAATTCGCAGCCATTTCCGACTTTACCCTCCTTTTTTGGCGAGCACCACCCCTTTTTATGGCCGCTTAAACCGGCAGTTATAACGCCGTTGTCACAAAGCGAACCACCATGCTGTGTTGCTCGCCAGGGCCCAGCAGCAGGGCGTTGTCGAGGACACGGGCGGTTTCAATACAGAGCATTTTTTGCCAGGCATCGCCGGCGAATTGTGTCAGACGACGACTTTTGTCGACCCAGGGATTCCATACCACCGCGGAGCGACTGCCGGAGGCCGACAGGGTCAGCCGACGCTGCCAGCCGGGGTCATCAATATGCAGGGTGTCGGGAAGCTGTAGATACAGCCGGTCGGTCTCACCGACAACAGTCAGCGGGCCTTGCTGGCGATGGGGTTGCCAGTCATCCAGCGCGTCCACATAGGGGCAGGTGTCCAGGCCATGTACCGTTACCTGTCGGGAGTCTGATACCGCGAAGTAACTGTGCAGAGCCTGGCTGATCCATACCGGCGTGTTGCCATGATTATGGTTGTTCAGCGCCAGGCTCAGGCCATCGTCCAGGCGCACGGTCAGGGTGGGCTCCACGGGGGGCAGGGATTGCCGGTCGGCCTGGTCCGACAGGCCGAAGCGCAGAGTGATGCCGTCGGCCTCTTCCTGGCTGTGTTGCAGAGCCCAGGGCTGCTGACGGACCAGGCCGTGGGCGGGAGGCTCTGTCAGCGCATATTGCTGGCGGATCTTTTCCGGGTTGAAATCCAGGCCACCGAACCAGGGCCAGCACACCGGTACCCCGCCACGCACGCCCTGGCCGCGGTGATAGGCCGCTTCCTCACTGAGCCAGATTAGTGGATGCTCGCCATCCCGCTGATACGACAACACCTGGGCGCCCTGTTCGGCGATCACCAGGGTCTGGTTACGGTGGCGAATTTCCCAGCAGGGCAGGTCGCCGCGGGTAATCGGAGTCAGCATCGTGGCCATGCTCCTTCTGTGGGTTCAGAGGCAGGGGCGGCGCAAGCAGCGACAAGCTTCAAGCGGCAAG
>NZ_DEXN01000003.1:782-2923 GCF_002364155.1 Alcanivorax sp. UBA3183 | reverse complement strand
TGCAGCTTGTAGCTTGAAGCTTGCCCCCTTCAGCGTCAGGCATCTGGCATCCTGCGCTGTTATTTAATCCCCGCCGCAATCTCCAGCTCACGGATGGACTGCTCCAGATAGTCCAGCAAGCGCTGCATGGAAGGCAGGGTACGACGGCAGGCGATCAGGCCGAATTCCAGCTGATCCTGATAGCTGGTCAGGGTGATGTTCAGGGCGATGCGATCCAGCACGATGGACACCGGATACATGCCTTGAAGCTGCGCGCCATTCCAGTACAGCGGTTCCTTCGGCCCGGGCACATTGGAGATCACCACGTTAAAGGCTCGCCATTTTGGCGCCAGCCCGGTGAGCAGGTTGAGGCCGGTGGGGGCCATGGTCAGGGCGGTGAAGTTGAGGATTTCCTCCGGGCTCATCTGCGAGAAGCGCTCTTTCGCTTCCTGTACCGAGTCGTGTACCACCCGCAACCGGTTGGCCGGATCACAAATGTGGGTGCCCAGGTTGGCCAGGATCATGCCGATCTGGTTGCCGCCAGCGCTGTCATCCTGGCGCAGGCTCATGGGCACCATGGCAATCAGCGGCTCGTCGGGCAGGGCGTTCTGGCTGATCATGTACTCACGCAGGGCATGGCCGCACATCGACAGTACAACCGTATTGACGGTACAGCCGAAGGCCTTGGCGATGACTTTCAGCCGCGACAGCGAATAGCTCTGCGCGGCAAAACGGCGTGATCCGGTAACGGTCTGGTTGAGTACGGTGTCCGGGGCCTGGAAGATGGACACATAGTTCTCATCCTTTTTGGCCTTCTGGCTCACCTTGTAGATCTCGCGGGCAAGGCCCGGCACGGTGGCGGCTTGTTTGCTTAGGCCTGCGCCAAGGCGCGCCAGGCTGGAGGCCACATCCACCGGGCTGCTGGGTAGGGAACGGCTGCGTTTTTTCGGCTCATAGGCCCACACCGGCGGCAGTTCCCGCTCCTCCGGATCGGTGGACAGGGCGCGCATGCCCATGCGCATGGCAGAGATACCGTCTACCACGGAATGGTGAATCTTGGTGTAGAGGGCGAACTGGCGACCGCGGATACCCTCGATCAGATGGGCTTCCCACAGCGGCCGCTCCCGGTCCAGCAGGTTGGAATGCTCGGCCGACACTAGCGACAACAGCTCACGGATGCGGCCCGGCTTGGGCAGGGCCTCGTGGCGGAAGTGATGATCGATGTCGAAGTGCTTGTCCTCGGTCCAGTAATACTGGCCCAGGCGACGAGTCAGTCGCTGGTTGAATGGCGCCACCGGGGAGCAGTAGTCGCGCATGTGCTGAGCGAGCTCGCTGACATATTTCGGGCCTGCATCTTCCGGGAAGGAAAACAGCTGCAGACCGGCTACATGCATGGGCTGCTGGCGTTTTTCCAGCCACAGGAAAAGTTGGTCCACCGGACTAAGCGCTTTCATAGGTTCCCCTTCGTCATTTTTATCTCCCTGAACACAACTGTTACCTGAAATGGCAATGCACTCTCCATGCCAGCTGTGCAGGAAAGATCATAGTAGCAAAGCCCCATTCGGGTCACTGTGTGCAAGGTGTAAATTGGCGGGCGATGCGGTAAATGCCGCTGGCTGTCTCATTGATGAGTGGCAGTGTGTTCAGGAAAATGGAGGTTCCTATCCACCTTGAAGGCCGGGTTGCGTGTTGGCAAGTCAGGTTCGAGATCGCCCGGATTCATGCCGGCGCAGGTCCAATCTGGTGGCCAATCAGAGGCTCGGGCACTACGAAATACGCCTTACATTCACCAGGAAAATACCGAACATAGATCATATTGATTATGTTTATGGGTCTACTGCCTCTAGAATGCGCCGCATCGGTAGACCGGCATGTGTCCGTCTGGCATGAGCAGGGTTGCCCCTCCCGGTATCGATAAACCAATTTGTTAATCAGAGGTTCACCATGTCATACACCAAAGACATCGAAGCACTGAGTTCTGTGGTTGGTGCCAACAGCACCTGGAAAGATATCAACCCGGAATCTGCTGTTCGCATGCGTCTGCAAAACCGTTTCAACACGCATCTGGACATCGCCAAGTACAACGCCAAGATCATGCGTGAAGACATGGCGGCCTATGACAAGGACACCAGCAAGTACACCCAGTCCCTGGGTTGCTGGCA
>NZ_DEXN01000003.1:267-566 GCF_002364155.1 Alcanivorax sp. UBA3183 | reverse complement strand
TGGGAACTGAACCACCTGTTCCGTGCTCTGGACGATGCCAAAGAAGCTGGCGACGAAGCCAAGCAGAAAGACATCATCAGCAAGATCGACAACTTCGAAACTCACGTTGTTCCGATCATCGCTGACATCGACGCTGGCTTCGGTAACCCGGAAGCTACCTACCTGATGGCCAAGCAGCTGATCGAAGCTGGCGCGTGCTGTATCCAGATCGAAAACCAGGTTTCCGACGAGAAGCAGTGTGGTCACCAGGACGGTAAAGTAACCGTTCCTCACGCTGACTTCCTGTCCAAGATCAACGC
>NZ_DEXN01000003.1:0-149 GCF_002364155.1 Alcanivorax sp. UBA3183 | reverse complement strand
GACTTCCTGTCCAAGATCAACGCCGTACGTTACGCGTTCCTGGAACTGGGTATCGACGACGGTGTAATCGTTGCCCGTACCGACTCCCTGGGTGCTGGCCTGACCAAGCAGATCGCTGTAACCAACGAGCCGGGCGACCTGGGCGACCA
>NZ_DEXN01000007.1:31226-31652 GCF_002364155.1 Alcanivorax sp. UBA3183 | reverse complement strand
CATGCAAGCATGGCTCCTACAGTCACTGCCCGAAGCTACCTGTTTTTTCCAGATAGGCGAGTTCTTCGGCGGTGCTTTCCCTACCCAGAGCCGCATTGCGATGTGGGAAACGCCCGAAGCGGCGAATCAACTCCCGATGTTGCCTGGCTGCATCGACACTGCTTTGTACCGACTTGCGACAGGAATCCGGGGCGCGCTCCAGCAAGGCAGTCATGCTGTTCAGGCAGAGATCCTGCAGGTCTTCATCTTCGGCATGCATCAGTGGCATCAGGAAAAACACCTGGCCGCACAGGGGCAGTTTGCTGTGCATCTGCCTGGAAACACCCTCCACCGCCAGGGTTGCCGCCCGGTGATCGCCGGCAAAGGCCTGGGACTGGCCACGGTAGATATGGCGGGTGAACTGGTCCAGCAACAGAATCAATGCCA
>NZ_DEXN01000007.1:27270-31159 GCF_002364155.1 Alcanivorax sp. UBA3183 | reverse complement strand
CAGAATCAATGCCAGCCGTGACTGCGGCTGGCGCTCCCAGTCCACCAGTTCCTGCTGTATCGCCGCCTCCACATAAACGCCGAAGCGATGCTCAATCTCCGCATCATCACCGGCACTGGCGCGAAACCATTTGCGGGTCACGGATGCCTGTGGCCATTCCTGGCTCAGGCCATCCTCAAACCAGTAATTGAGTACGTCCTGCCAGGGGGGCGTCAATTCAAACACTGTCACCTCCGGTGGCTTCACCACACTGCTCCGGCAATAAAGGCTCAAGCACGGAAGAGGCATGGGCCTTTAACAGGGGCTGAGCTGCCGCGGTGGGATGAATGCCATCTTTCTGCATCCAACCCTGCTCCACCACGCCTTCCAGAAAAAACGGGAACAACGGCACCTGTTTGTCGTCAGATACCTGACGGAACTGTTGTTCGAACAGACGGGTATACTGTGGTCCGTAATTGGGGGGAATACGCATGCCGAGTAATATCGGTGTGGCGTCAGCCGCACGGCTTTTCTCGATCATCTGTGCCAGATTGTTGCCCATGGCAATGGGGGACAGACCGCGCAGGCCATCATTACCACCCAGCTCGATGATCAAGATTTGCGGCGCATGTTTTTCCAGCAATGCTACCAGCCGGCTATTGCCGCCGGCGGTGGTTTCACCGCTGACCGACGCATTGATCACGGGGAAATCACGGCAGCGCTGTTCCAGTTCTTTCTCCAGCAGGGCGACCCAGCCTGCGGATTTTTCAATCCCGTAGGCGGCACTGATACTATCGCCCAGAACCAGTAAGCCCCTGGCCTGCACGGACAGCGCCGCCATGGTCAGAATTGCCACTAAAAGAAGCCGAATCATGAACACACAATCTCCCGTATTAAGCGCCCGAAACCTTGGCAAACGTGTACAGGGACCAGAGGGCGGGCTGGATCTGTTGCAGGATATCACGCTGGAAGTGAATGCCGGTGACAGTCTGGCCATTACCGGGCCGTCAGGTTCCGGCAAGTCCACCCTGCTGTCCCTGTTGGCCGGGCTGGATGTGCCCACCAGCGGCGAGGTCCTGCTGGGAGACAAGCCGTTCAGTAGTGGCAGCGAAGACCAACGGGCCCGCCTGCGTGGCGAGCAATGCGGGTTTGTGTTCCAGCATTTCCAGTTGGTGGCTGATCTCACCGCCCAGGAAAACGTGATGCTGCCGCTGGAAATCCTTGGCCGTGGCAAAGCCCGTGACACTGCCCGCCATTGGCTCGACCAGGTCGGACTGGGCAAGCGCTGCCATCACTTCCCTGCGCAGCTTTCTGGCGGGGAACAGCAACGCGTTGCGCTGGCCCGGGCCTTTGCGGTGTCGCCCTCCCTGTTGTTCGCCGATGAGCCCACCGGTAGCCTGGATTATGCCAATGGCGAGCATGTGGCAGACCTGCTGTTTTCCCTGAACCAGGAACAGGGCACCGCCCTGGTACTGGTCACCCATGACCAGACTCTGGCCCGGCGTTGCAGCCGAGCCATGTCCCTGGTGGAGGGCCGTCTTGGTGTTTAAGGCCTGGCGTTCCCCCGCATTCCGCGTTCAGGCACTGGCGGTGCTGGTGGCAGCCTTTGCCATGACCGCCATGCTGATTCTGCGCGACACCGTGGACCAACGATTCAACCAGCGGACCGCCGTTGCCCTGGGTGCAGACCTGATTCTGGAAGGCACTCGCTTCCCAGAGCCGGCACAACGACAGCAACTGGCAGAAACCCGTCACGCGGAAAGCGTGAAATTTTCCAGCGTGCTGGTGAATGACGACAGCTTCCTGCTCGCCAGCATCAGGGCGGTATCTGCCGGCTTCCCGCTCTATGGTGAGATCCAGATCAGTGACAGCCGCTTTGCGGATCCGTATCCGGTCGACCATGGTCCACAACAGGGCCATATCTGGATTGCCGGCACCGGGCTGGACCGTCTGGGTTTACAGACTGGCGAGTTCATTACCATGGGCGAGCGCAGCCTGCTGATCGATAAAGTCATCGTCCAGGAACCGGATCAACAGGCCGGTTTCTACAGCATGAACCCGCGGGCCCTGATCCATATTGATGATCTGCAAAGCGCCGGGATACTCGGTGAAGGCAGTCGCTACCGCCATAACCTACTGGTGGCTGCCGATGATGCCGCGCGCCAGCAGCTGGAGAGTCGCCTGACCCCGGGACTGCGTCCGGACCAGGAACTGGAAACCGTGGCCAATACCGAGCTGCGCAGTCGCGGGCCGGTAGAGCAGCTTTTCCTCTGGTCGCAATTAGCCGTGATGCTGGTGGTGTTGCTGTGCGCGGCAGCCATCTACCTGACCTCGAGCCACCGTGCCCGTCACCAGCAAACGCTCTGCGCCGTGATGAAAACCGTGGGCGCCAGCCAGGCAGCCATTGTCCGCCGCTTGCTGGGCGGCGACGCCCTTGCCCTGTTGATCCCCACACTTGCCGGTATTGCCCTGGCCAGTGCGCTGGGCCTGTATCTGATCACTCTGATGGGGGGAGGCATGGCCTTTCCCATTACCGCTCCGGTATTGGGCCTGTTTGGCCCGGTGCTACTGTGGCTGGGGTTTGCTGCACCGACGTTGTGGGCGCATCTGGGCCTGCCAGCCACCGCCTTGCTGCAACAGCGTGACAGCCAGCCCGGCCGTCAGCGCTGGACCCTGCTAATCGCCCTGCTCACGCCGATCCCACTGGCCGCCGTCATGAGCGGTTCACTGACCAGTCTGTGGCCCCTGCTACTGCTGACCTTTGCCATCGCGGTGGGGCTGCCGCTGCTGCTGTGGCCGCTGGTGTCGTTACTGGACCGAGCCAGCGGCAGGATGCCGCTGGCTGCCCGCCTGGCTCTGCGTCGCCTGAGCCGTCGTAAGGCAACAACGCTGCCCCTGCTGGCGGCGCTGGTGGTATCGCTGGCGGTATTGTCCATGTCGATCCAGACCGGCAGGCAGTTGTTGAGCGACTGGCGCTCTACCCTGCCGGAAAACGCACCCAACTACTTTGTCATCAACCTGTTTGACCAGGATCTGGCGCCTTTCAATGACTGGCTGACACAACACAACAGCGATAGCCAGCCTCTCTATCCCGTGGTTCGCGCCCGGCTTACCGCTATTAACGGCGAGCCTGTGCGTGATGCCGTGACCAAGGAGCAGGACCGGGGCGATCGGGCATTGAACCGGGATCTGTCTCTCACCGAGGCGGATAGCCTGCCTGACAGCAACGAGCTACTGGAAGGTCGCTGGGTCGAGCGGTCCGGTGAAGTCACCGTGGAAAGTGAGCTGGCGGAGTCACTGGGGCTGAAGCTGGGTGACCAGCTGACCTTTACCGGGTCGTCCACGCCCATCGAGGCGGAAATTGTCGGCTTGCGGGACGTGGACTGGGAAAGCTTTGCGCCTAACTTCTATTTCATGTTTTCCGCGGGCACGCTGGATGCCCAGAGCCGCACCTGGATCACCAGTTTTTATCTGGCCCCCGAGGAAAGCACTGAACTGGGTAGTCTGGTGCAACAGTTTCCGCAGATCAGTCTACTGGACGTGAACGCCATCCTTGCCACCCTGGAGGACATCGTTGCCCAGGCCAGCCGCGCCGCTTTCTTTGTGGGACTGATGCTGATGCTGGCGGCCCTGCTGGTACTGGCTGCCGCCCTGCTGGCAACCGCTGACCAGATGCGCAAGGACAACCGGCTGCTGGTCGTCATCGGCGCCCGCCAGAGCCTGCTTCGACGCACTGCGGCCCTGCAGGCCCTGTTCCTGATCGGTGGTGCCGCCCTGCTGGCCAACCTGATTCACTTTGCCGCGCTGTTTCCACTGGGCCAGAAACTGTTCGACGGGGAGTTGCCGTTGAGCCTGTGGTTGCTGCTGCCCTGGGGGGTGACGGCTTTGCTGGTGCTGGCGGCTCGGCTGG
>NZ_DEXN01000007.1:13276-27182 GCF_002364155.1 Alcanivorax sp. UBA3183 | reverse complement strand
CCCCGCCGTTGCGGCCAGCTTCCCGTGGCGGGAAAGTCTGACGCAGACAAGTTCGCGTCCTCGTAGGGTGGATTAGCCTAAGGCGTAATCCACCTTCCTGCGATTCGAAGTATGCTGCAGTGGATTTTGCGGATTACGCCTGAGTTTAATACACCCTGCGGTTGATGTGGTTGCCGAGAGGTATCGTTTCTAACCTTTCACCCCTTTCCTCAGCCACAGAAAAGCCCCCAGCGCCGCCATGCTGCTGCCAGCCATCAACAGTGTCATGGGCACCGGCGTGCCGTCATGCCAGGTTCCCAATACCGTGCCAATCAGCCCGGCCAGCAGAAATTGCAGCGTGCCGTTCAGGCCGGTAGCCGCACCGCTATCGCGGTCGAACAGGCTCAGGAAACTGGCAATACCGTTGGGGATCACCAACGCCACCATACCCGCAGTGACCATGATCAATGGCACCACCGCCCAGAGAACCAGATTGTCTGTCAGTGTCAGCCCCAGCAATGCCACTCCGGCCAGGGCCTGCAAGATTAGTCCTGCACGCATGATGTCGGCGCTGGCATAACGGCGTAGCAACACAACATTCAGGCGGTTGAGCCCGAGCATGGTCACCACATTGGCACCGAAATAGAGCGGAAACCGGTCGGGGCTGATGCTGAAATAATCCATGTAGAGGAAGGCCGCATCGGTAATGAAGACAAACAGGGCGGAAAATGCCAGCGCATTGGCAAGAATAAAACCCATGGCTGGGCGATTGCGCAGTACTCGGCCATAGGCGTTGAACAAACGGTGCCACAGCGTCTCATTGTCCTGCCGTCGCGGGACCGTGGGCAGCGGGAAGCGAACCAGCAGCATCAACATCATCCCGTAACCGGCCAGCATGAAGAAAATGCTCTGCCACCCGGCAAGATTGAGCAGTGCCACGCCCACCGCCGGCGCCACCAACGGCGCAATCAGCATGACCAGACCAATACTGGTGAGCACCCCGGCGGCCTGCTGGCCGGTGAAATGGTCCCGTACCGAGGCAGCGGCGATCACCACGGATGCACCACCACCCATGGCTTGCAGGAAACGCAGCAGGTAGAGCATGTGGATGTCATTACTGAAAGGAATGATCAAGCTGCCGGCAATAAACAGCAGCAGCCCCACGTAAGCGACCGGCTTGCGACCAAAGTGATCCGACAACGGGCCACCCAGCCACTGGCCCAGTGCCACACCGAGCACATAGACACTCACGGAAATTTCCACATCATGGATCGGCACGGCAAAGTGCTCGGACATGGCCAACAGTGCCGGCAGATAGGTATCAATGGCGAGAGGCCCCAGAGCGACCAAGGTGCCCAGTAAAATCGCCAATCGACGGGGAGAGATTTGCGCTTGCATGGAATGTCCAGTGAGGCAATGAGAACGGGATGTTAACGCATGTGTCGCCGGGCTTCAGTGAATTTATGAACCTGATTCATTTCCTGTTATGAAAAACGGGTTGCGGCCATCGTGTTGTCCTGTGACCATTAGCCGCTTTGGCGGGTTAATGAAAGCTCCCCTGCCCATGGGGATTCCAGAAACGCAATGGGTAACCGCGATGACAACACTACCAACGGACCGGAACCGGTCCTCATCGGTGCCCGTGATTCAACCTTCCGGGACTGACCCTGCTTGCTCTGCTGACACTTTCTGCCCCGCCACCCGTCATTACCAAACGGAAACTGCATGAATTTAGAGATTGCGTACCAATTGGCCATCATTACCGTTGTGGCCTTCCTGTGTCAGTGGGTTTCCTGGCGTATCAAGCTACCCGCCATTCTTCCGCTGCTACTGACTGGCCTGGCACTGGGGCCACTGACCGGGGTACTGCAACCCAAAGAATTGCTGGGTGATCTGCTGCTGCCCGGCGTATCGCTGGCGGTATCGATCATTCTCTTTGAAGGGGCCATGACCCTGCGCTTCGATGAAATTCGTGGCCTGGAGAAAACCGTTCGCCGCCTGGTGACATGGGGGGCGCTGGTCACCTGGTCGATTGTAGCCGTGTCTGCCTGGTGGTTTCTCAAGCTGTCGTTTGACCTTGCCCTGCTGTTTGGCGCCCTGGTGGTCGTCACCGGGCCAACCGTGATTGTTCCGCTGCTGCGTAGCGTACGCCCCGTCAGCAGTGTGGCCCGCCTGCTCCGCTGGGAAGGCATCGTCATCGATCCGCTGGGTGCCATTTTTGCGGTACTGGCCTATGAGCTGGTGGTGGCCAGCGGGCAGGAAGGTGCGTTACTGCATACCCTGTGGCTGTTTTTCCAGACTATCACCGTCGGTGCAGCCATCGGCGCTGTGGTCGCCATGGGCCTGGCAGCGCTGCTGCGCCGGCATCTGGTGCCAGAATATCTGCGCAGCTTCCTGGTGCTGTCGCTGGTGATCGGCGAATTCGTACTGGCCAATGCGCTCAGCGAGGAATCCGGCCTGGTCGCAGTTACCGTCACCGGTATCGTGCTGGCCAATCTCAAGGGGGTTCGCACCAACGATATTCTCCACTTCAAGGAGAACCTCTCGGTCATTCTGATCTCCGGGCTGTTTATCGTGCTGGCGGCACGCCTGGAAATGCAGGAACTCGAGCAACTCGGTTTGATGGCACTGGTGGTGCTGGCGATTATTCAACTGATCGCTCGCCCGGCTTCCGTGCTGGTCGCCACACTGGGCTCCAACCTTAACTGGCGGGAAAAATCCCTGCTCGCCTGGATTGCCCCGCGGGGTATCGTGGCCGCGGCCATTTCCGCCCTGTTTGCCGAACGGTTGCTGCAAAATGGTGTGGAAGGAGCCGAAATGCTGGTTCCTCTCACGTTCATGGTCATCATCGGCACCGTGGCCTTGCAGAGTCTCACTGCCAGACCTCTGGCGCGTTTACTGAAGGTCGCAGAGCCAGCACCACGGGGGTTCCTGATTGTGGGAGCCAACCCGGTAGCCCGGGCGATTGGTTCTGCCCTGCAGAAAAACCAGTTCCCGGTCATGGTGACGGACTCAAGCTGGGAATCCATTCGGCTAGCCCGCATGGAAGGCCTGAGCACGTTTTATGGCAACCCGGTTTCCCAGCATGCGGACCAATACATGGACCTGGTGGGCTACGGTAAATTGCTCGGGCTGAGCCCGCGGCGTGAGCTGAACACCATGGCCACTATGCGCTATCGTCTGGAATTCGGGGAACCCAATATTTTCAGTCTGCCTACCCAGAGAAGTGACAAGGAAGTAAAGCATGAAGTGGCGCCGGAACACCGTGGTGCCACCCTGTTCGCTGCGGAGATGACCTATGCTCGTCTGGCAAGCCTGCTGAGCCAGGGAGCGGAAATTCGCAAGACCCGCCTCACTGAAGAGTTCGATTTCAACGCCTACCAGCAAACCCCGCACCGCCGGGTGTGGCCGCTTTTCGCCATCGATACCCGTGATCGTATCTATGTGTTCAGTGAGGAAAGCCAGCCTGCCCCCAAGGCAGGCTGGCACGTGCTGGGATTGATCAAGGAAGATGCGGCCAAGGAAGAAGCCCGCACCGAGGCGCGGGCCGAAGCGGCTGCAGAGAAAGCTGCCTCGGACAAGGGTAAAGGCGCTGAAAAAGCCAACAAGAAAAGCTGACCTACCCTGCCGGGTCCGGGGCATCGACGAAGGCATCGATCAACCCACAGACCCGGCCATCATCCAG
Source organism: Alcanivorax sp. UBA3183 (assembly GCF_002364155.1). Taxonomy (NCBI): domain Bacteria; kingdom Pseudomonadati; phylum Pseudomonadota; class Gammaproteobacteria; order Oceanospirillales; family Alcanivoracaceae; genus Alcanivorax; species Alcanivorax sp. UBA3183. The sequence goes on along the minus strand of NZ_DEXN01000007.1, from coordinate 23,518 downwards.
GCGACAATCCGGGCTGCCCTGCCACTGCTCCATGGCGCTGCGCATACGCAGACTGAGCGATTGCAGCTCGGCAATCTGTGTCTCTACCTGTTCCAGGCGCGTTTCAATCAGAGTCCGGACCTGGCCGCAGGGTGTTTCCCCTTCCCGGGAAGCCCCCGCCAGGGCCTGAATATCAGCGAGCGTAAAACCCAGGGAGCGGGCTTTCAGGGCAAAGTGCAACAACCGTAAATCCGTATTTCCGTAACGGCGATAGCCGTTGTTGGGATCTCTTTCCGGTTTCAGCAGAGCAATGTCGGTGTAATGCCGCACCGTCTCGGTGGTGGTTCCCGCCTTGCGGGCCAGATCGGAAACACGCATGGTCATTTCTCTCCCGGTTGCGTCCAGGGTCGGTAGATAGCGGGAATGGCCGCATCCTGCTGCTGGTAATAACGGTGAATGGCCATGGCCAGGGCGTCAGCACCCAATTCTTCAGACAGCTTATCCAGAAAGGCGGTTCCTCGCTGCGACATCACCAGGTGACACTGCAGGGCGACATCAGCCAGGGACCGGTTCTCCGGGTACCGTTGCCAGGCCTGCCGCAATGGACTGTGAGCCCAGTCGCAACGCTGATGACTCAGAGCGAGCTGCCCTTCCAGCCACCAGAGGTAAGGATCATCTCCGAGCGCCAGGTGCAATTGCCCGCTGATTTCCCGGTAAGCATTCTGATCGGACGCCATCAGTGCGTGTTTCAGCTGCCAGAGTGCCGGTTTGCCCGTTTCTGCCTGAGCCGCCAGGGCCTGCTCTTCACAGGGCTGGCCGGTACACTGCACAAGCCATAATGCCAGCAGTGCCGGCTGGCCTGCAGCCAGATCGGCAAGTTCCGCCGAGCCGGGGTTATCCTGCAACATGGTCAGGAATGCCTTCCCCCTCCCGGCTTGAAACCGATCGCCATAGGACACCAGTTCGCTCAATTGCAGACCGCTGCTGTAGTCGTACCACTCGGTGAGACGATAACGGGCACCAGGTTCGCCCTCCAGGCGGAGAAACCCCACACCACCGTCAGAAAAATGCAGTCTGATACGGGCCGCGAAACGCTTCCGGTTTTCGTTGAATCCGGTGATGGCGAACTGCTCAATGTCCACATCCTGCACCCAACGAGCAAGAACCCGGTCGGGCACCGGTACTAACGTCTGCCGGGCCAGTACCGGTTGCAGAGAACCACTGCCAAGATCCGCTCTTAGTGTCGCGAGGGTAAGGCTGTCAGCGCTAACGGTCTGCGCCAACAGGAAAAATAACAGCGAAATGAAAAAGCGGTAAGTCATGCGAAGCCCCATTTGATCCCGCACAGACTAGGCAAAAACACCGGGGTTAGCCACACCCTGGGTGCGCAGGGGAGACCCGTGCCTTATGGTGCAAATGATGGCCGGTGATCGCCAAGCTTTCTGTGGTAAAACCAATGCGGTGTTATCTCGACGGATAACCGGTGATCTGTCGGATGGAGCGGTACAGCGGGGACAGCCGCGGGTACATTTTTCGGTAGACTTGGCGGTATAGCGCATCGTACTGACGGGCCACCTCAGGATCTGGCTCAAACCGTTTTCCGGGGCGTGTCATCGCCGCGACAGCGCTGGCGTAATCCGGGTGCAACCCCATGGCAACGGCGGCATTGATGGCCGCCCCCAGGCCGGAGGTTTCAGAGGTATGCGGGCGTTCCGCCGGGAGGTTAAACAGGTTCGCGGTGATCTGCATGATGGCATCGCTCTGTGAGCCACCACCAGACACCCGCAAGGATTGCACTGGCACCCGATTGCGTTTCTCCAAGCGCTCCTTGCCCTCGCGAAGGGCATAGGCAATGCCTTCGATAATCGCCCGGTAAAGGTGTGCCCGGGTATGTACATCGCCAAAACCGATGATGGCGCCCTTGGCCTCCGGTCCGGGGATGCGCACGCCGGGATTCCAGAAGGGCTGCAGCACCAGTCCCATGGCGCCGGGGGGCGAGTCGTGCAGGAAGGACTCGAACAGGGTTTCCGCACTGACACCCAACTCTTCGGCCTGCTGCACTTCCTGTTGGGCGAACTCGCGCTTGAACCAGTTCACCATCCAGTAGCCACGCTGAACGATGACTTCCGAGTTGTAGCGCCCCGGCACGGCCGCGCTGTAGGCGGGGACAAACGGAATTGGCTCCACGTAGCGTTCGTTACAGGTATTGAAGGTGGCTGTGGTGCCGTAGCTGAGGTTACCGATTTCCGGCGTGAAGGCACCGGCGCCAAGCACTTCGCAGGCCTTGTCCGCCCCGCTGGCGATCACCGGCAGGCCGACGGGAATGCCGGTATGTCGGCTGGCGGCGGCGGTGACCTTGCCCAATGTCTCGCCCGGTGCGACCAGCTCAGGGAGCTGCTCGCGGGTTACCCGCAGGGCTTTCCATTTCAGGTCATGGGCCGGCGCCCAGCACTGCCCCTTGTAATCGAAAGGGATGTAGCCAACCTGCGAGGCGGTACAGTCACGCACTTCACCGGTCAGACGATAGTTCAGATAGCCAGACAGCAGCAGGAAATGGGCGGTTCGTTGCCAGATCTCAGGCTCATCCTCCGCCAGCCAGTTGCACTCCGCCTTGGCTTGAAACTGGCGCAGGGTTTCTCCCTGGCCGAGCAAGTTCACTGGCGCTGCATACCACCAGGGCAGGCGAGGAAAATCCGGGGTACGCCGTTGATCCAGCCAGATTACTGCCGGGCGCAGGGGGCGCATGGCCTTGTCCAGGCAGACCACCGAGGCTCGCTGGGTAGTCAAAGACACCGCGACCACCCGGGATCGCAGCTCGCCATGCTCCAGCCATAAGCCCTGACAGGCCTGACCCAATTGTTCCCAGAAATAGTTAACGTCCTGCTCGGCTTCGCCCGGGCGGTCTGGCAGATAGGGCTCGATATGTTGTTGGTACTTGGCAATCAGTTCGCCGTTGCCATCGAACAGCATGGCCCGGGCACTTTGTGTGCCTTGATCAAGGGCAAGCAGCAGCGGTGGACTCATCCGGCGGCCTGCTCTACCGGTGAGGCTGGCACACCGTAGTAGCGCTGATGAATGTCCAGATAGCGTCTTCTCTCCTCTTCCCAGCAGGCATCATCCCAGCCGAGGGTGGCCTGAATCTGTTGTTGCAGGGTATCCAGTAGCACCTTGCCGGCTTCAGGCAGCAGCAGCCCGAGCCGGGTACGGCGCAGCATCAAGTCATCCAGGTGCACCACATCCTCGTTCTCGAGAATCCACTGAATGAGGGCCGGGTCTCCCTGATCTGCATGCAGAAAAGCATCCACAGCCTGCGGGGCATCACTGATGGGAATAAAGCCGGGCTCGGTGGTTTTCTGGCCGCGCTTGTGGGCGGCACTGTCGATCAGACCGCTGGCCAGCAAGGCATCCAGGGCAATCAGCCGAAACGTGGTGAGCTTGCCACCACTGACGGTAACGATACCGTTTTCACCCCATACCGCATGATCACGGCGCTCCTTGGAAGGATCCATGCCCTTGCCGGAGGCAATGACCGGACGGACGCCGGCAATGGTGGAATAGATATCGTCCCGATTGAGAGCCGCCTTCGGAAACTGGCTGTTGATCAAACGGAGCAGGTAATCCACTTCCTGGCCACTGGCCGCTGCCTCGATATCCATATCCTGGGGATGATCCAGATCCGTGGTGCCCACGCAGGTCACCCCCTCCCAGGGGAACACAAACACCGGGCGACCATCGTCAGGATGCATGACGGTGAGGCAATCCTTCACCGGCAGACGTTCGGGGTTCACAAACAGGTGGCTGCCGCGCAGGGGGCGCACGCGGGGGTCACTGCCGGAAAAACGGTCTGCCCAGGCGCCGGTGGCACTGATCACCCGTCGCGCACGAAGCGTGGCCGTCTGCTCGGTGGTTCGATCCGTCACTGTGACAGCGTAACCTTCACCACTGGGCTCGGTCTGTTCTACACGGCAGTAATTCTGTGCCAGTCCACCGTGGCGAGCCGCCTCCAATATCACCCGAACCACCAGGCGGCAGTCATCGGTAAGGGCATCGGTATAGCTCATGGCGCCGGTCAGGGACTGGCTGTTGAGCCCCGGCACACGCTCCAGCAGTTGCTCACGGTTCAGGTAACGATGATCACGGATGCCGGCAAGAAAATCGTACAACCAGAGAATCGCCTTCATCGGCAACCGTCCGGGGAAGACCCCTTTTCGTAGCGGAAACAGATAAGTGGCCCGCTCCACCAGCCCCGGCAATTCTTCAATCAAGCGTTCGCGTTCAAGCAGGGAGTGGCGGGTCAGGCGAATGTCCCCCTGGGCGATATAACGCAGCCCGCCATGCACCATTTTGGAGGAGCGACTGGAGGTGCCCCAGGCGAAATCGGTCTGCTCCAGCAGCAGCACCCGGTGCCCCCGACGGGCCGCTTCCAGCAACACGCCGGCGCCGGTGATACCGCCACCGATGACAATAAGATCCCAGTTTTCGTCAGCGAGGGAGTCCAGGGAGTGGCGTTTGCCTAACATCAAGATTCCTTTTCAATTCGCGGCTGGGTGTCGTCGAGCAAACAGCCCGGGTTCAGTCGCTGCTGCGGATCAAAGTGTTTCACTAATGACGTCAGTGCCGCGATGCCCTGCTCGCCTTTCTCGTGGCGGAGCCAGGGCGCATGATCGCGCCCTACCCCGTGCTGATGGCTGATGGTGCCCCCATGCGCCACGATGGCATCACTGGCCGCCTCTTTCATGGCGCGCCAGCGCTGCAAGGTGTTGTGGTAGCTGTCCGAGCAGCGAAACACATAGGTGGTATAGATACTGGAACCCTGCGGATAAAGGTGTGACAGATGGGTAAAGACATGCACTTTTTCGCCCTCTCCCACGTTGTCGCGCACCGCCTGCTCCATGGCATTCATGGCCGGGGTGACCTGATTCCAGTCCACCGCGGTTTCAAAGGTGTCCACCACATACCCATGCTCCCATAGCCCATGACGGAGGTAGGGGGAACGAAAACGGGACTCTTCCCATTTCTTGCCCAGCAGCTCACCCACCACCGTGCCACCGGCGGAACGAATGCGTTTTTTTACCGTGGCCAGGGTGTGGCGCACCAGTGACTTTTCACCGGTCACCCCGAAAGTGATCATGCATTTTTCGTTCCGGCAGCCACGAAGTGACAGGTATCGATGCAATACCGACACCAGCTTTTCATGGCCGGCGAGCATCAGATGGGTGCGGGTTTCTTCCGCATTGGATAGCCGCAGCATGGAAAGCGGCAGCTTGGCCTGGGTCAGGCTGCGCACCAGCGTCCTGGCCGTTTCCCAGTCCGGCGCGAAGGCTACCTGGAACGTTTCCGTTTCCGGCAAGGGGGTAACGCGCACCTTGACCTCGCTGATCACTCCCATGCGCCCTTCCGAGCCCATGATAATTTCCCGCAGATCCGGCCCGGCGGAAGACGCCGGAATGGTGGGGATATCCAGGGTGCCCCTGGGCGTTTCGATACGACCACCAGCGAACATCTGTTCGATGCGACCATAACGCATGGACTGCTGGCCGCTGGAGCGGCTGGCCACCCAACCCCCTACCGTAGACAGTTCCCAGGATTGCGGGAAATGCCCAAGCATGTAGCCCTGCTCGCGCAGCTGGCTTTCCACTTCCGGTCCCGGGGTACCGGCGCCGAAGGTGGCAATCTGGCTTTCCTTGTCCAGGTGGAGCAGTTTGTTCATGCCAGCCAGTGACAGTGTCAGCACCGGTTTGTCGCTGGCTGGTGGATTGATATGCCCGGCCACAGAGGTGCCGCCGCCATAGGGAATCACCAGCACATCATTGTCCTGGGCCCAGACCAGCAGGCGCTTCACCTCTGCGCTTTTGGTCGGCATCGCGACCCCGTCCGGGAAACGACCGAAATCACCGGAGCGCATGGCCAGCCAGTCCGGCAGGCTTTGCCCGCGAGCATGACGAATGCGTGTTTCTGCATCGGTTCGGATCAACGGGTGGTCAGGCATGCGCGACGCGGGCACCGCCTGCAACACCGTTGCCATTTCCGCATCCGGCAAGGGTGTGGCCGTGCCAAGACGCGATTGCAGAAAAGTCAGGCCGGAGGCCTTCAGCGGGTAATGATTGGCGCTGTCGCCCCAGCCGTTCCAGCGTCGCATGCAACGTACTCCTTGATTTGGGAAAGCCTGCCAGGATCGTGTAACAGGCTGATGTCATGGTAGCCCTGACGGCAAGGGGTTTCACTGGCGCAGCGGGACAGTAGATGGACTATTTCTGACACCCGCCTGATTTGTGCCGCTGATACAGGCCGTATTGAATAGATAACAACCATCTACAAACGGGCACTCGGTTTTTTTCGTACAAATTCGTAAACTCGTGAAGACGCCGCTTTACCAGCCATGCTCTCAGGGCTATGGTTCATATCACATCAAACTATTTAAAAACCAATACCTTATAAGACTTACAAGGAGTTCTCATGAAACGTTTCGTTGGTTGTCTGGCGCTCGCAGGCGCTATGTCCCTGCAGGCAGGCTGCAGCACCATCAACCCTTACACCGGTGAAAAGCAGACCTCCAAGGCTGGTATGGGTGCCGGCATTGGCGCCGTCACCGGTGCCCTGATCGGTATTGCCACGTCAGACAGTGCCAAAGAGCGTAAAGAGCGGGCACTGAAAGGCGCCGGTATTGGCGCTGTTGCCGGTGGTGGCGTGGGCTACTACATGGATGTCCAGGAAGCCAAGCTGCGCGAGAAACTGGAAGGTGCCGGTGTGTCCGTTACCCGTGATGGCGACAACATCATCCTGAACATGCCAGGTAACCTGACTTTCGACACCGACAGCACCACGGTGAAGTCTTCTTTCCGCCCGGTACTGGACGCCGTCTCTGAAGTCCTGAAGGAATACAAGTCCACCATGATCCAGGTAGCCGGCCACACCGATAGCACCGGCGGTGACAAGTACAACCTGATGCTGTCCCAGCAACGCGCTCAGTCCGTGGCCAATATTCTGGGCGGCTTCGGCGTTGAGCAAGTGCGCATGGATACCGTCGGTTTCGGCGAGACCCAGCCCATTGCCAGCAACGGCACCGCCAGTGGCCGTGAGCAAAACCGTCGTGTTGAACTGACCCTGTTGCCTTACACCGAGTAAGACAACCCGGGGTGGGTGCCCAGCACCCACCTCCCCCTCCTTCCTCTTTTTTCAATTCCCCCGCAACATCCAGAGTGCATCACGATTTTCTTCGGGCCATGATGAAGTCAGACCCTTCATTAAGCCAAAGGAACAGATCGTGAGTACAGCGACGGGGCAGATTACCGACACACAGTGGCATGCCATCCAGAACCGTGACCGAAGTGCGGACGAGCGCTTTGTCTATGGCGTTATCACCACCGGCATTTTCTGTCGGCCCAGTTGTCCGGCAAGACGGCCTAAACTGGACAATGTGCGGATATTTCCCACTGGGCAGGCAGCCTTGCAGGCGGGCTTGCGCCCTTGTCGTCGTTGCAATCCGTTTTCCCTGGCGGGTTCACCAGTGACAGACACCGTCATAGCCCTGTGCCGCCATATTGAGCAAAGCCACAGTCCGCCGACACTGAAAGAGCTAGCCGCTCAATGCGGCTGGTCTCGCCACCATTTGCAGCGCCAGTTCAAGGCGGTCACCGGGCTTTCACCACGGGACTATGCGATGGCAGTGCGCCGGCGGCGCCTCAGCGGGAATTTACAACGCCATACATCCATCAGCCGTGCCATGCAGGAGTCGGGAATGGAATCCAGCAGCCAGCTTTACAGCCAGGGCAAACAGATGCTGGGGATGTTGCCCGGCCAGTATCGTTCCGGCGGCACGGGGACAGCGATCCGTTTTGCCATGGCCGAATGTAGCCTGGGCTGCCTGCTGGTGGCAGAAACCGCACAGGGTATCTGTGCCATCAGTCTCGGTGATGAGCCGGAACCATTGCTCAAGGAATTTCAGACACGTTTTGCTGACGCCGAGCTGCTCCCGCCAGACCCGGCTTTTGACGCCAAGGTGGCCCGGGTTGTTTCACTGATCGAAGATCCGCAACAGCGCCTGTCGTTGCCACTGGATATTCGCGGCACTGCGTTTCAGCAACGAGTCTGGCAGGCGCTTCAACAGATACCTCCGGGCACCACCCTGTCCTATCAGGCCCTGGCTGAGACACTTGGCCAACCGGGCGCCGCCCGGGCAGTGGCGTCGGCCTGCGCCGCCAACACCTTGGCCGTGGCGATTCCCTGCCATCGAATTGTGCGCCGTGATGGCAGCCTGTCCGGCTATCGCTGGGGCGTAGAGCGCAAGCGGGCCCTGCTGGAACGCGAGCTTGAGAACAAGGAGAGTGAGTGAGAAAAAAAACAGCCGAGCTGACTCTAACGCTACCTGCAGATTTCGATCGCGAAGCCTTCCTGGATTTCCACCGCCGGGATACCGAAGCCGTCGCCGAAAAAGTCGATGCCGGGGCGCTGAAGAAAGCCTTTATCTGGCAACAGGTGCCCACCCTGCTGACAGTGGATTTTGATCAGCCCGGCCATGCCCATGTCACTTTGCATTGTGACGATAAGCCACCGTCTGCCAGCGCTTCACTGGACGCCTTTGCGGGTCATTTACTGGGTCTGGATCAGCCAACACAAGCCTTCGAGGCGCAGGCCGGCAGGCACTCTCTGGTGGGTGCAATGGTGCGCTCGCAGGCCGGATTGCGGGTACCACAATCCGCCTCCCCGTTTGAGGCACTGAGCTGGGCGATCATCGGCCAGCAGATCAGTGTGGCTGCCGCCGTTTCCATTCGCCGACGTTTTATACAGCGCCTGGGCCGCAGGCACAGTAACGGCCTTTACTGCTACCCCGATGCCAACGATGTTGCCAGCACGAACGCGGAAGCGCTGAAGGCCTGTGGTTTTTCCCGCAGCAAGGCGGAGTGTCTGCTCACCGTCGCTCGTCGCTGCCTCGACGAGGCCCTTCTGCCAGAGATCCTCATGGCGCAGCCCGATCTGGAAACTCTTCGCAAGAGCTTGCTGGCAATACGTGGCCTGGGGCCCTGGAGCGTTCACTATGCACTACTGAGGGGCTATGCATGGATGGACGGAAGCCTCCATGGGGACGTGGCCGTGCGCCGGGCGATTCAGCAGTTACAGGGCAATGCGTCTCCGCCAAGCCTCAGCGAAACCGAACGCTGGCTGTCTGAGTTCCGCCCTTGGCGCAGCCTGATGGCGGCCCATCTTTGGGAATCCCTGTAATGAATTGATAATTGAGAACGAATAATTGATTACGGCGCGACCAATGTCGAATCGGCTTTTAAAACGCAAAGTCCCCGTGCACATGTTGGTCGCGGTTTCCTGAGCTTGATGGCAGAGCGGCTGCCCCGCGAGTTATCAATTCTCAATTATCCATTATCAATGGCGTTGTCGGGTGCAGTTCGCCTTAGCCTCAGTGCACCCTACGCACTAGCGGGCGCAGCACGAACTAACCGCCAGGCCAACCAGCCCAGCGGCACCATCAGGGACAATACCAGCAAATAGGGCCAGCGGTGATCCAGGGTGTACAGCCCGGTGCCAACCAGCGGCCCGAGAATAAACCCCAACGCCGGGCAGGCGCTGGCCAGACCGGCCACCCGCCCCTGCTCTTCGCTGCTGACGCGCAGGCTGGCCAAAGACATGATTGCCGGCATGCCGAAGCCCAGGCCGAGCCCCACCAGCAATACCGCAAAACTCATCACCAGTTGCCGATCTGCCAGCCACAGAATCAACGCGCCGGCGCCCAGCGCCGGGACAGCCAGAGCAACCAGCAACGTGGCCGGTGCCCGCAGCCATTGCACCACGACAATCTGGCCGAACAGGGACGTGACCGCCGCCGCCATCATGGTCAAGCCAAGGGCGCGGGCTGCCGCCGCGGGGGATAATCCGAAGTGATCCTGAAACAGGAAGCCCAGGGTCTGTTGAATCAGGGCAAAGCTCATGAACAACATCACCCCGGTGAGCAGCAAGTCCCGCAAACGCGGGTCCGCATAGGCGCCCAGACCACTGCGCAGGACCTTACCCAGGGACACGGTGCGCGCCTTAGGCTGGTGCGGCGATGGGGGCAGCCACAAGGCTGTTGCGATAGCCATCAGTGCGGTCAGGGCCGCCACGCCGTAAAGCGGGAAAACCAGCCCCACCGCCGCCAGCAAACCACCGGATACCGGCCCTATCACCGTCCCCAGATTGTTCGCTGCACCGATACGGCCCATACCCTGGGTGCGCTGCTCTGGAGTAGTGATATCAGCGGTATAGGCTGCGGCGGCT
>NZ_DEXN01000007.1:435-13194 GCF_002364155.1 Alcanivorax sp. UBA3183 | reverse complement strand
GTGGCCGCCATAATCGCCGCCTGTACCATGCGACTGAGTACCAGGCCTGCCACCAATAACCCGCCGACCAGCCCGCCGTGCAGACCGATATCGAATACCACCGCAAACATCAGCGTGCCCAGGGAATAGCCGCTAAGCCCGATCACCAGCACCCGCTTGCGACCCAGGGATTCACTGAGGGTGCCCCACACCGGACTGGCCAGGGCAAAAATCAGCGACGAACAGCTGATGATCAGCCCCACCTGCATTTCCGCCAGGCCAGTGGCCCGGCCCAGGGACGGAAGCAGGGTAAATACCAGGGTCTGGCCCAGTGCGGTCACCGCCACGGCGGTCAACAGGATTGTATGGCTGAGGGTGCCCGGGTTAGGGTTTGTCGCCGCAGAGGAAGAGTTCAATGAAGACATACCCCGCCCCAAGCCTGGCGGACTGGTTGGCCGAGCGCCCCTTTACCCTGGCCATGTCGTCCGGTTTTTTTGGTTTCTTTGCCCATTTTGGTGTCGTCAAAGCCCTGAAAGAACATGAATTGCAGCCCACCCGCTATTGCGGCTCCAGTGCCGGTGCGCTGGTGGCCGCCTGCATGGCCAGCCAGGCGTGCCCGGAAAGCATGGAGCACACCCTGCTTGGGTTGTCCCGGGAGCATTTCTGGGACCCGGCTCCAGGCTTGGGTTTACTCGCCGGCAACCGTTTCCGGGCATTGCTGCAAGAATTGCTACCCATAACGGACCTGGCCCATAGCCCCACCCCGGTGGCCCTTTCCGTCTGGCATGCCGCCAGCCGCCGCACCCGGGTACTGAACGCCGGGGACCCGGTGGAAGCTGTTTATGCATCCTGTGCGGTGCCATTTCTTTTCCAGCCCGCATGCATCGATGGGGGTTACTACTGGGATGGTGGCATTGCCGACCGGCATGGTCTGGCCGGCACCTGGCCCGGCGAGCGCGTACTCTATCACCATCTGCAATCCCGATCCCCGTGGCGACGGGCCAATAGCCCTGCCCTGCAGGCGCCTTTGCGCGCCAACCTGACAACCCTGGCCATTGACGGCCTGACCCGTAGCGGCCCCGGCAAGTTGGAGCAAGGGCGTGTCGCATTACAGCAAGCCTATGACGCTACCCGCCAGGCGCTAGCCAAACCGGTTCGCCATGGAATGGTGAAAGTCGCCAGCGTCTGATGAAGCGTAGCGTGCACTGGCGCCGTTGCTCTTCTGTAGGAGCCTGCCTGCAGGCAAGCCAGAGTGCTCCGATTCGCCTGCAGGCAGGCTCCTACCAAGACAGATCTCAGGACACTTCGTCGTAAAGCGGTTTGGACAGTTCCGCCCAGTCCACTTCGCCGTCATCCACCAGATTTTCGAATTGCAGGATTCCCAGCTCCTCAAAACGGGGGCGAACCGACTCGGTGAGCAGGCCGATGCGCTTCAGGTTGGGCATGATGCGAGTGAACAGCAGATTGCGGAATTGGGCCATGATGGTGGAGGACAACACCTGTTCACGGGCCTCGTCCACATCCCAGCCAAAATGTTCAAACACCTCGGTGCTGATCAGACGCTCGCGCATGACCACGCAGGCCTCAAAGGCAAAGTGCGCCCGCTCTTCTTTTTCTTCTTCAGAAAGAGTCTCAACAAAGTCCTCCAAGTAGTTGACACCAAAGGTAACGTGCCGCGCTTCATCGCGAATGACCAGGTGGATGATCTGCTTGAGAAGCGGATCATGGGCGGTCAGTTTGAGGGTGTTGAAGGCAGCCAGGGCCAAGCCTTCGATGATGATCTGCATACCGATGAATTTCAGATCCCAGCGCGGGTCCGAGAGGATCTTGTCGAGCAGGGCCTTCAGATTGGGGTTCACCGGGTAAAAAATGCCGATCTTTTCCTGCAGGTAACGGGTAAAGACCTCCACATGCCGCGCCTCGTCAAAGGTCTGGCTGGCCGCATAGAGTTTGGCGTCGTAGGACGGCGCGCAACTGGCCAGTTGCGATGCCACCAACAGGGCGCCCTGCTCCCCGTGCATGAACTGCGCCAGCATCCAGGCAAGGTTGTGCCAGCCAAAACGCAGTTTCTCGTCCTCGCTGAGCGCCTCGAAGGTGGGCCAGCCATTGAACGGGTTGAAGGCCTGATCCAGGGGGATTTCACTGCGCGGAAAAGTCTGGGTCCAGTCCAGATCCATGTCCGCATTCCAGTTCAGTTCCTTGCCCAACCGATACAGCTTGCGGATTCGGCCATCAGCACTGGAATAGTCCCAGTTGTAGTGGCCGGTGAGCGGGGTCTGGAAGATTTCCACCACATCCTGCACATGGCCCGGGGTCAGCTTGTCTTCAATATCCTCTGCACCGGGTCCATCCCAGCTCTCATAGATGCTCACCGATGTGGGCGGAGAGGTAACGTTGGTTATTTTCATGGAAACACCTTTTTTAGCGTTGTAGCGCACACCTCAGGACGCAAAGGCGCGTCCTGAACAGGTTCACTTAAACGCTAGGCGGATGTGAGTGCCGGAACAATGTCGCGTTCTGACAATCGGGCCGGGTGTTGGCGCAAAATCACAACCGGGCGCCGGACCAGGAAAAAGCAATTGATAATGGATAATTGAGAATTGATAACACGCGAGGTAACCCCTCTGCCGTCGAGCGCAAGAAGCCGCGCCCAAACTCTGGGCGCGGTCTTTGGGTTTCCAGATATGTCTCGGCGTTGATCGCGCCGTTATCGACTATCGATTCTAATTATCAGTTTCAACCAGCATCGTCCGACAGCAGGAAATGCGCCCGGGCGATGGTGATGGGCTCCTGGCGGTTTTTTTGCCAGGCGCTGATATGTACATTGGCAATGCGTCGCCCCAGCCGGGTGACGCTGCACTCCGCATAGGTGTCACGGAAAAGGCCGGCCCGCAGGTAATCAATAGTGAAATCGATGGTCTTGGGCACCCGTGGTTCCCCCATTTGCAGCAGGATGAAGATAATCGCGGCCTGCTCCATGAAGCCCGCCACCGCCCCACCGTGCAGGGCCGGCAGGGTCGGATTACCCACTACATTGTCATGCTTTGGCAGCACAAAAGTCAGCTCATCACCTTGCGCGACTACCTGGATACCCAGAAAGCGGGCGTAGGGCACCCGGTCAATCAAACTCTGGTAATCCGCCTCGCCAGCGCGGCATTCTTCAATCAGGGTTTTCAGTGCTTTCATTGCCCCACCACCTTGCCTGCGGTTTCGATTTTCAGTCGGGTGTAGGTTGCCAGCCCGGTTGCGATGGGCTCATCCTCATTGCCCTCCTCCCACGTGGTAATACGTACAAAGGCCACGTGGGTAGTGAGGCGATAGCAGGTAGCTTCACAGAATACCGCTGCGCCCTTTTCAGGGCCGCGCAGATGATCCACGCGGAAGTCGATGGTGGGGGTAATTTCGAAAGTCGGAAAGGTACGACAGGTCACTGCCATGCCGCCAGCATGATCCATCATGGCGAAGATGGCGCCACCATGCATGACACCGGTTTCCGGGTTGCCAACCAGATCTTCGCGCCAGGGCACGCGTACCCTGACGGCATTTTCTTCAGCACTGAGCACTTCCAGGCCCAGCACTACCGAGTGCCTGACCGACTCCAGAAACCGGTTGCAGACATCCAGACGGGTAAATGATTGCGATGAAGTTGTCACGACGGCCAATGCCTCCTGTGCCTCGGGCGCGATAGATTAACGAGTCGACATTACTCTGCAAAGTGTTACCTGGTAATACGTTGCTTTCCCGATAGTATCCCAGCCCCCTCATTGTCGGAGGCCTCCCATGGCGACGTCATCCCGTTTGAAGACCAGTCTGCGTGCAGTTGGGCATATCGTCGAGCGTCGGCGGCATCCCCAGCGGTTTATCCAGATTGATAAATGCCCCTGGGATGAAATCTACCGCGACGGCATCATGGCCGTTCGCCATTACAGCCTGCCACCCATGAGCGAAATTCCGGTCAACGACGAGATGATGCCGGTGGCGCGCAGCAAATACCGTACGCCCCTGATTCTGGTGCCGGCACTGGGCATCCATTGCTGGACCTATGATTTGATGCCGAACCGCTCCATGGTCCGCTATCTGATGGCCCGAGGCTATGACATCTATCTGGTGGACTGGGGCAAACCCTCCCAGGCAGAGCGCAGCCTGGACCTGGATACCTATGTGAACCGCTGGTTGCCAGCGGCCGTGGACACCGTCAAGACGCACTCCGGCCAGGACCAGGTCAATCTGCTGGGTTACTGCATGGGCGGCCTGCTCTGCATGATGTACCTGGGAAGCCATCCGGATGCGCCAGTACGCAGCCTGATCACCATTGCCAGCCCGGTGAATTTTCACAAAAGCGGTCCCTTCGGCAAGGCGCTGGGCCTGGCCTCCATTCCCGCAATGCAAATCCATGAATGGTTCAAGGTGCGTCTCGAGCCGCTGGACGACAAGTTATTCCACATCCCCGCAGGGCTACTGACCTTTGGTTTCAAAATGACCAACCCGCCGGGGGTGGTACAGGCCTACCTGGATCTGGTGAAGAACATCGCCGACCGGGAATACGTCACCGAGTATATGACCATGGGCCAATGGTTCAACGATATGGTGGATTACCCGGGTGCGGTGGTGCGAGAGGTGATCGAGAAGATGATTCTGGCCAACAGCCTGGCCAAGGGAAAAATCCGCATCGGAGGCCGCAGTGTAGACTTTTCCGCGATACACCAGGATCTACTGGCATTTGCCGGCACCACTGACAATATCGTCAGCCTGCGTGCAGCGCGGGAAGTGCTGAGGCTGGTGGGCAGCCAGGAAAAGCGTTTCGAGGAGGTCCCCGGCGGCCATGCCGGCGTATTTTCCGGCTCCAAGGCGCCCAGCCATGCCTGGCGTATCAGCGCGGACTGGCTGGCTACTCGCTCGGATTAATACTGAAGCACACATTGCAGCACATTCCCGGAGAAGCAAGGTGCACACTCCTGGAAAGTACTGCCATGATCAGCTGGTTTTAGCTCAGGGAGCTACCAGCTCCTCTACACGCTCTGCGACCTGAGTGGCATAGCGATAAAAGAGATACGGGACCTTGTTGGCATCGTTTTCGTTCATCCGCGGGATGGTATTGCGCACGAAAACCCAACGCTGCTCAACAAATGCCAGCACCTCGCTCGCCTGCACATCACTGGCATAGCGCCCCTTGAGACTCTCCAGCTGGTCATCGATGGATTTTGCCTCGATGGCAAAGTCCATTGGCGGCAGCCCGGTGCCAGTCGGCATACCTGCCGACGGGAAAGCGGCCAACGCCAGGTATTCACTGGCCAGGCGCTGCATGGATACAGACAATTCCGCGATATCAAGATAGGCGCCTTCTGGCTCGCCGGGATCAGCCTTTTCAACAAGCTCGGCAACCGCCAGGGTGGTCGTGTTCATCTCGCTCATGGCGCCGTAGTCCGCATAACCAAGAGACGCCAGCGGGTTGTCGAGCGCGCGTTTGGACAGGTCATCCCAGGCCGTGTCAAAAGCACTGGCCTGAGCTACCTCTTCGCCCTCGGCCTGCCCTTTTAGCTCGGCCACCCGACCCTGCCCATCATCGAGCAGCTGTCTGAGTGCATCTCGATCCTCCGGGTTATCGCCACGAATCGACAGTAGATGGAATCCCATCCGGGCACGCCAGGCATCCGCTTCCATCATTGCCAGTTCCGTTGCAGAAAATGCTGCCTGCGCGCCGGAAACAGTCGCCATCAGCGCCCCCGCCAACATCCACATTCCTTGTTTTTTCACCCCGATTCCTCTTTCTTTACCCCACGAAAAACCCCCGCCGTTAGCGGGGGCCTGAATGCATGCCAATATGGCAGTTATGACTATTCAACAGGCCCGAAGGTGGGCTTGGCCATATCTGTAGAGGCCAGGCTGATGGCTTGCTCCATTGTGTCCACCATCTGTCTGGTATAGCGGTAAATCAGAAACGGCACCGCATTTTCATAGAACTTGACCATGGACTGACGAATAAACTTCCACTTAACCGCCACCTGGTCCAGAGCCCGGGTCATGGCTTCATCCCCGGCATATTGTTGTTGGGCCGCTTTCAGCATCTTCTCAAATTCCGGTACGGCATTCTTGAAATCCAGCCGACCCTCATCCGAGCCTGATGCCATGCCGCCGGCAGGGTCCGCCGCCACATTGAGATACTCGGATGTCATACGCTGAAGGTACGCAGATAGCTCACGAATCTCATCATACTTGCCACTGGTGGCAGTTTCGAAAGCATCCATTTTTTCCGCCATGATGGCGGGAAGTTCGTTCACGTCCTTGATGACATAAGCATTGGTGTAGCCTTGCTCTGCCATGGTGTTTCCCTTGGCGGCATCTACGTAAAGCGTCAATTCCTTTTCCAGATCTGCTACAAACTGGCGTTCTTCGCTGCCCTCGGCATTGGCTCTCAGTTCGGAAAGGGCCTGCCCGGCCTGGGAAATAGTCCGCTTCAGGTCAGACGCATAAATATCACTGCCTGCCATCACTGTGAGCATATGGAAATTTGTGCGCACCTTCCACAGCGACAACTCAAACTCTTCAAGATCCGCATTGGTAATGGCTGCCATCCCCTGCACTGGCAGCAAGGCGATAGCCAGAAGGCTCCCCAGCAGACGCTTGCCCATAACTACTCCCTTTTCCTGATCGCTAATTGTTGTTGTGAATTGCTTGTTTTTGATCTGATCACGCCGGCCCAGGGCAGGCACTCACTCAATATGAGTAAACACTATCACAAAATTCATAAGAGAGAGGAACCCGGCACTGATATCAAAATGGCCTCTATCACTCCACCTTTTGCCCGCAAGGCTGTCCCGGCTGCGCCTTACCCCTAAATCGTGGCTGGTGCCATGGTCATTTCATGGTCTCAAGGCCTGACAAGCTCAGGCCAAACAGGCTTCATGGATCTTCATGCCTCTCACGCCACTGCTGATAACGCTCGATATCCTTTCCGGCAAATTGCCAGGCCTTGGCCAGCACACCGATATCATCCAGCAAACCGAGGCCAATGATAGGGTCCGGAATAGCATCCAAGGGCATCAGGAAATACACCAGCGCTCCGGTGATAGTCAGCAGGGTTGCCCAGGGCACCTGCCGATAGCGCCCGGCGGTCCAGTCCAGCAGCATCCTGGCCAGCAACTTGAGCTGCCCTGCCGCTTCGCCCAGCCGTTGCTGCAACTGATCAGAGCGGTTGAATACCGCCTTGGCCAACCATCGACTAGCAGTGGCCGAGCGCAATATCCGCTCGGCACGTCGAGACGCCTGTTTGCGAAACGGGTTAGCGGCCATTGAGCTCGTGGAACAATGCCCGATATTCCTCGGTCAGCTTGTGTTTGGGCTGCAAATTAACCAAGGGAGTCGCCTGTTCGTGGGATTCCCGCATCACCACACTGGCAGAAAGCTTGCTGCTCAGCATCGGCAACCCTTCATCTTCAAGCGACGCGACCAGTTCCTGCGGCAAGCGAGCACGGGGCTGGAACTGGTTGACGACAATGCCCTCCACCTGCAACTCGTCGTTGTGATCTTCCCGTGCCTCCTGGATGTTCTCCAGCAAGGTATACAGCGCCTTGCGTGAGAAGGCATCGCAATCAAAGGGGATCAATACACGGTCCGCAGCAATCAGCGCTGACAGAGTATAAAAATTATACGCTGGAGGGGTGTCGACAAAGATGGTATCGAAATCTTTAGACAGGCTTTTCAGCAGGCCACGAAGTTTGTAGATCTTGTGCTTGGATTCGAGCATGTGCTCGATTTCACCCAGCTCGCCATCCGAAGGCAATACAAACAGGTTCTGGAAAGGCGTGGCGTGCACATATTCGCGAGCGTCTTTTTCTTTCAACCGAAACGACAGCGTCTGGGCAAAGAAGGTGCCGATATTCGGCTTGGGGCCTTCCCCATTGCTGTAGGCGGGCATCCCTAACAGGTACTGACTGGCATTGCACTGCGGGTCCAGATCCACCACCAGGGTGCGGTTTCCCTCGGCGGCACTGATGGCAGCCAGGTTTACCGTGATACTGGATTTCCCCACTCCCCCCTTCTGGTTAAACACCACACGACGCATTCCTTGTTCTCCTTAATACAGCAGGCTTGCGGACTGTCTGCAGGCCGGGGCTCCAGGGGCATTCGCGCCTATTGGCAATGGCGCCCGGCGCGATCCGGTTTGATGTAAGCAATTCGACCACTTGAAGCCTCCTCTTTCGAGGCGGGCTCAACCTTGGGCCTGCACGCAGTTTTTGTTTGTTGCCGAATCATACACAGGCCTTGGTGGCTCTCCCAGTGCCCACCGGTTCTCTTTTTCTGTCCACAGTTTCTGTGGATAACCGGGTGCATAACCCTTGAGTGACTGGCCCCAGCCTTGCCGGGCTGTGAGCCGGACAGGTGCAGATCAAAAAAACAGCACACAGAGCCCAACAACGCCAGCAACTGAGCCGTTCGGCTGACAGGGAAATGCGATAACGAAATCTGTTTAGTGGTATTGAGCTGGGCGTGTTATCCAGCTAATAGTAAACGCTCTGTTTATTGGGAGAGATTCATGTCACAACCGTTTTGTCAGCTGCCTGCGCAAAGCCAGCTTCGCGCTGTACCTGGCGACAAGGGGCTGCCACTCATCGGCCACACCCTCTCCTTCATGCGCGATCCCATCGGCCTGATGCGCAAACGCTACGACCAATACGGTCCGGTCTCATGGACTAGCGTGTTTGGCCTGAAAATGGTGCAACTGCTGGGCCCGGATGCCAACCAGTTCGTCATGCTCAATCGGGGTGATCTGTTTTCCAACCACCAGGGCTGGGATTACTTTATTGGTCGTTTTTTTCATCGCGGCATCATGTTGCTGGATTTTGAGGAGCACCGCTGGCATCGCAAGATCATGCAGCAGGCGTTCAACCGGGATGTGCTCAAGGGCTATCTGGAGCGGATGGGCCCGCACATCACCTCGGGAATTGCCCCCTGGGGCGCTATCGCCGATTTTCATGTGCTGAGTGCAGTAAAACAGCTCACCCTGGATCTGGCCACCGATGTCTTCATGGGCTATGAGCTGGGCCCGGAGGCTGATGACATCAACCGGGCTTTCGTGGATACGGTTCGTGCCGGCACCGCCATCGTGCGCACCCCTGTTCCCGGCCTGCGCTGGTCAAAAGGGCTCAAGGGGCGCAAGCTTCTGGAAGCCTTCTTCCGCAAGGAAATTGCCGCCAAACGGCAAAGCCGCGATTCCGACCTGTTCAGTGTGCTTTGTCACGCCGAAACGGAAGACGGTGAACAATTCAGCGACGACGATGTGGTTAACCACATGATCTTCTTGATGATGGCGGCCCACGATACGTCCACCATCACGCTCTCCACCCTCTTTTATTATCTGGCCAAGAATCCGCAATGGCAGGAACGTCTGCGCAAGGAAAGCCAGGCCATTGGCAAAACCTGCCTGGAGTATGAAGACCTCCCCCAGCTGGAAGGGATTGGCATGGCCATGAAAGAAGCACTACGGCTGTGCGCTCCGGTGCCGTCCCTGCCGCGCAAGACCGTCAAGGACGTGGAATACGAGGGTTTTTTCATCCCCCGAGGCAGCTTTATCAACGTGGTGCCCTACTTCACACATTACATGGAGGAGTACTGGCCGGAGCCGGAAACGTTTGATCCGGAACGGTTCAGTGAAGCCCGCCGGGAAGACAAGGTGCACCCATATGCCTGGGTGCCGTTCGGGGGTGGTGCGCACAAATGTATCGGCCTGCACTTTGCGGAAATGCAGGTGAAGGCGATTCTCCACCAGGTGCTGCTCAATTATCGCTGGAGCGTGCCGCAGGACTACGAGATGCCGGTGGATACCACCAGCCTGCCGGTGCCCGGTGATGGGCTACCGGTGAAACTGGAGAGACTCTGAGCTCCTGGCCGCAGGAGCGTCGCTGGCGACGGTCCTGCGGCGGGGGAAACAATATTGGAGTGCTCAGGCGGTAATTCTTTCCCCCTGACGCATGGTGACCAGTTCTTCAGCCGCCGTCGGGTGGATGCCAACGGTGGCGTCAAAATCGGCTTTGGTAGCGCCCATCTTGATGGCCACGGCAAAGCCCTGGGTAATTTCCGCCGCGTCCTCCCCGGCCATATGCAGACCAAGCACCCTGTCGGTTTCGTCGTCCACGATCAGCTTGATAAAGCTGCGTTCCTGTTTGTCACCCAGGGTGTAACGCATGGGTCTGAAACCGCTTTTGTAAACCCGGATTGCCGAGGCCTGCTGCAACGCCTCTTCCTGACTGAGTCCGACGGTGCCAATGTTCGGATGGCTGAAAACAGCGGTGGCGATATTGCGGTAATCCATGGTGCTCTTCGGTTTGCTATCGCCGAACAGCTGGGCGGCCAGCCACATACCTTCAGCCAGGGCCACAGGGGTCAGCTGGACACGGTCGATAACATCACCCAGCGCATAAAGGCCCGGAATTGAGGTGGCAAAGCCGTCATTGACCTTGATTGCCCCTTTATCCGTCAGCGCCGGCACCGCCCCTTCTGCAAACAACCCATCCAGCTTTGGTACGCGGCCGGTGGCGTAGAAGACCTCGTCAAAGGTTTGTTGACTACCGTCCTGATAGGTGACCTGCTTGCCGCTGCCGAAAGCCTCCAGACGGGTGATATCACTGTTGAACTTCAGATCCACCCCCTGCCCGCGCATCTGCTCTGCCACAAACTGGCGAATATCGCCGTCAAATCCGCGCAGGAAGAGCTCGCCCCGATACACCTGGGTGACCTGACAGCCCAGGCCATGCAGGATGCCGGCGAATTCGGTGGCAATGTAGCCGCCCCCCACCACCGCTACCCGCTCGGGCAGCGTCTCCAGATAGAAAAGGTCATCGGAGATCCGTGCCAGCTCACAGCCAGGAAATTCAGGCACAAAGGGTTTGCCGCCGGTGGCGATCAGGATATTGGCTGCGCTCAGTTCCCGGTCATCGACAGCCACTCGCCCCTGGCCCAAGACCTTGCCATGTCCTTCGAAAACAGTGACCCCGGCTTGATCGAGGATGCGCTGGTAGATGCCATTCAAGCGGTGAATTTCCCGGCTCTTGTTATCGCGCAGGGTTGCCCAGTCGAATGACCAGCCCTGCACGGAAAAACCGAAATCCTCGGCCAGCGCAAATTCCTGGGGAAAATGGGAGCCGTAAGAGAACAGCTTCTTGGGAACACAGCCCACATTGACACAGGTACCACCAAAAAAACGTTCTTCGACGATGGCTACCCGCGCGCCATGGCTTGCCGCCATCCGCGCAGCTCGAACACCACCGGAACCGGCACCGATCACCACCAGATCAAATTCTGTTGTCACTGCTGTCTCCTGCTTGGTTTGCCCCTATTGTGCGCAGGGCGAAAGGATTAACAAGGCTGATGAGCTGATACATGCCATAGCCAACAGCAATGGATTTGCCCATATGCCAGAATGAGGTGGAAATGTGAGCCAGAACTCTTGGGCGTCAAGGGCTGCGATAGTATGATGTTTGAGCGCTGACCGGGTACGCTCAGCGGCTCATTCCGACAACTCGTCGGTCATGGGTAATACCTGTCAGGCCTGACGTTATCATGGGGGTAACGTTTGGCCAGAAAAGCCCCAAGGGTTTTTCCTTACAAAACAACAACGCGTGGCACACCACAGCGCATTCAACGGGGAACGGGACACTAATGCGACTGAGCGGGCTGCTGGCTCTACTAATGAGCGGCATGATCAGTTTTTCAGGCACTGTCGGGGCCAGTGATATTTACAAATATCGGGCCGCTGACGGCACCATTCTGTTTACCGATCAGCCTCAGGACCGGGTTGGCCGCAATCATACCCTGCTATCCATACGCAAAGGCTGGAACTACCAGCCCCGCGCCCTGAGTGATGCAGAGCGGGACCGCTACGACAATCTGATCACCCTGGCGGCAGGCCAGCACCGGGTGGATCCGGCTCTGGTAAAGGCCGTGATCCATGCCGAATCCCTGTTCAACCCTCAGGCCATATCCCGTGTCGGCGCCCAGGGATTGATGCAGCTGATGCCAGAAACCGCTGCTTATCTGGAAGTCAGCAATCCTTTTGATGCCCGGGAAAACATCCTCGGCGGCACCCGCTTCCTGGCGTACCTGAAAGGCAAATTCTCTACCCTGGACCATATCCTGGCGGCCTATAATGCTGGGGAAGGCAATGTGCGCCGTTACGGCGGCATCCCCCCCTTCAAGGAAACCCAGGCCTATGTGCGCAAGGTCAAACAACTACGCCAGCGCTATAGCAGCCACTTTGTTGCCGGGTTGGGTGAAGAGAAAGTGGTCTACGCCTCCCCCATTCGCCAGTAACCCTGCCCCTCACGCTTTTGTAGGAGCTTGCTTGCAAGCGAATTTCGGCATCGGTTCGCTTGCAAGCAATCTCCTACAAAAAAGACAGAACAGCCGCATAGGTTGGGTTAAGTGCAACGAAACCCAACCTATGCAACCCTGGGCTCTGCGGTAAAAACAGGATTTTTACGGGGAGATATCCACGCCCAACCAGGCGCCGTCGTACTCAATCCGGTATTGCTCGAGCTGATAGTTGGCACTGAGACAGCGACCACTTCGCAGGGAGAACGTCAGGCCATGCCCGGGGCAGCGCAGCTCGCCATGGTTGATGGTGCAACGATCCAGTGGAAAATCCGCATGGGGGCAGCGCCGTTGCATTAACCGGGTTTCCCCCTCCTCATGGATCAGCAACAACTCCAACCGGCCTACTTTCACAGGCAGTCGCAAACCGTCGTACAAATCCAGAGTCCTGAGCAGGCGATGAAACATGGCTTA
>NZ_DEXN01000007.1:0-183 GCF_002364155.1 Alcanivorax sp. UBA3183 | reverse complement strand
GCCCATAACGTAAAAAGCCCGCAATCGCGGGCTTTTTACTGTGCTGTGAAGCACCTTTCAGGTCAAGCAGGCAAAAGTTCAGTTGCCGTGCTTCTCCGCCAGGTAGAACCAGGTATCGAGTACTGAATCCGGGTTCAACGACACGGAAGAGATGCCCTGCTCCATCAGCCATTTGGCCAGATC
>NZ_DEXN01000033.1:16818-17128 GCF_002364155.1 Alcanivorax sp. UBA3183 | reverse complement strand
TCGCGGCTCGAGCGCCGCTCCTACGGTGGACCAAGGCAGGTTCGGAGGCTTTGATTGACTACTGATCAAATGAACAGTACATTGATTGTCCGGGTGGCCCCAGGCCTTCGTACTGTGACCCCAGGAAGACCTGATTGATCTCCGTAGCCCCAGGGATGGGGCCGGGCTCCCGGACTTATTCGACAGATCTGGCTGGCAGGGTTTTGCAAAAAGAAACCCAGCCTAAGGCCAGTTGCGTAGGGTGGATTAGCTTCAAGCGTAATCCACCAGCACACCGTGAATATGTAGATTACGCCTACGGCTAATCCAC
>NZ_DEXN01000033.1:0-16770 GCF_002364155.1 Alcanivorax sp. UBA3183 | reverse complement strand
GATTACGCCTACGGCTAATCCACCTACGGTACAGAATGATAATCACGTGTTCAGGGATTTAGAGCTTGGGGTGGGCCGTTAAGAAACGGTGAGCAAGCGGCTTAATTACCCGCTTGGCGGTCAGGCTGACACTGGGAACCCAGCAGATTCTGGGCAAGCACGTAGCGATCCTGGGCATTTTCCGCCCGGATCTCACCCACCGACAGGTACTGCAAGGTCCAGTTGTCCCAGATTCTCGTATAGCGACTTTCCAGCAGCACATCACCGCGCATCATGGTGGCTCGTTCCGCCTTCACCGTCAGCTTGTCGCCATCACGCCGGATCTGGTACCCCTCATTGGGATACAGCACTTCCAGACAGGCCAGAAACCGTTTCAAAGTCATGTCCGAGGCGGAGCCCACGGTAAACGCCAGTGGCAGGTTGGGTACTTCCAGCATCAGGCTGTGGATATTGGCGCCGTCCAGCCTCTCCAGCCGCTGGCTCTGAGCCTTTTCCTGTTCCTCTTCGGCATTGCGCAAGGTTTCCGCCATTTGCTGGGCCTGGCGCATGCCCTCACGAATCTCCCGCCGCCGCTGTGCCTGTCGACGCTGCGCTTCCTTGTGGGCCAGCACTGCCTGCCAGGCACTTTCCACCTCCAGATCCACCTGTTGCGCATAGTGGCGGGCCTTGCGGGCTCCGGCGATTTGCTCCACACAATCATCCAGCCATACCACCGCCTGCTGCTCTTTCAGGTAACGCGCCTCACGGTGATGCTCATAGAGAGACTGACAGCCCCCTACCCGGGCGCCCAGTGCGTCGATCTCATGGTAGTCCAGGCCATCCACCTGGGCCGGCGCACGGGTCCAGCCCAGCCAGTCGGCAGTGGTCGGCACAACAGTGCTGCAACCGCTGACAGCAGCTACCAGACACCCAGTGAGAAAAGCCGGAACAATACGC
This sequence comes from Alcanivorax sp. UBA3183, assembly GCF_002364155.1. Taxonomy (NCBI): domain Bacteria; kingdom Pseudomonadati; phylum Pseudomonadota; class Gammaproteobacteria; order Oceanospirillales; family Alcanivoracaceae; genus Alcanivorax; species Alcanivorax sp. UBA3183. Next base: position 15,834 of record NZ_DEXN01000033.1, on the reverse strand, counting down.
ACAACAGAACGTCGCCTGTGAGATCGGGACGGAAAGAAAGGGGGTAGCCAGGCTACCCCCTCCGAGACTTGCAGGAGCTTAACGTGCAGCGATCTTTTCTTTCCAGATCACCGGGCCGGTCTTGTGAACGGATTCACCCGTGGAGTCCACTGCCACGGTAACCGGCATATCTTCCACTTCGAATTCGTAGATGGCTTCCATGCCCAGATCTTCAAAGGCAGCCACGCGGGATTTACGGATCGCCTTGGACACCAGATAGGCAGCGCCACCCACGGCCATCAGGTACACCGCCTTGTTGTCCTTGATGGCTTCGATGGCGGTATCGCCACGCTCGGCCTTGCCGACCATGCCGATCAGACCGGTTTCTTCCAGCATGGTACGGGTGAACTTGTCCATACGGGTGGCCGTGGTCGGACCGGCGGGGCCGACGACTTCGTCACCCACCGGGTCCACCGGACCCACGTAGTAGATAAAGCGGTTGGTGAAGTCCACGGGCAGTTTTTCGCCGTTAGCCAGCATTTCTACCATGCGCTTGTGGGCGGCATCGCGGCCGGTGAGCAGCTTGCCAGAGAGCAGCAGGGTGTCGCCGGGCTGCCAGGTCTGCACCTCTTCCGGGGTGACCGTGTCCAGATTGACGCGCTTGGCGCCTTCGTCGTTGCCCCAGGCAATGTCCGGCCACTCTTCCAGGTCCGGTGCCTTCAGATCAGCCGGGCCGCTGCCATCAAGGATGAAATGCGCATGGCGGGTAGCCGCGCAGTTGGGGATCAGCGCCACCGGCTTGTTGGCCGCGTGGGTGGGGTAATCCACCACTTTTACGTCCAGCACGGTGGTCAAGCCGCCCAGGCCCTGGGCGCCAACACCGAGGGCATTCACTTTTTCGAACAACTCCAGACGCAACTCCTCAGAGCGGGTCTGGGCACCACGGGCCTGCAGCTCATGGATGTCGATCGGGTCCATCAGGGATTCCTTGGCGATCAGCATGGCCTTCTCGGCGGTGCCGCCGATGCCGATGCCAAGCATGCCTGGCGGGCACCAGCCAGCACCCATCTTGGGAATCTGTTCCAGCACCCAGTCCACCACGGAGTCGGACGGGTTGAGCATGGCGAACTTGGATTTCGCTTCTGAACCACCGCCTTTGGCGGCCACATCGATTTCCAGGGTGTCACCGGGCACGATGGAGTAGTTGATCACCGCAGGAGTATTGTCCTTGGTGTTGGCACGTTTGCCGTCCGGGTCCGCCAGCACCGAGGCGCGCAACACATTCTCCGGGTGGTTGTAGGCCCGACGCACGCCTTCGTTGATCATGTCGTCCAGGCTCATGTCGCCTTCAACGGTGACATTCATGCCCACCTTGGCAAACACGGTCACGATACCGGTGTCCTGGCAGATCGGGCGACGGCCCATGGCGGCCATGCGGGAGTTGACCAGGATCTGCGCCATGGCGTCCTTGGCAGCCTTGCTCTCTTCCTTCTCGTAGGCTTCTTTCACCGCGCGGATGAAATCCACCGGGTGGTAGTAAGAGATATACTGCAAGGCATCGGCCACGCTCTGAATCAGGTCATCCTGGCGAATCACCGTCATGGGATTACTCCTGCTGGGACAAATTGGGGGCGCGTAGTATAGCGCAGAGTGTGAAGGGGGTGAAAACCGAAAGCGGGCAAGTGCTTGCCAGCCAGCCCTCTTTGCAGGAGTGTCGAGAATTGAGGCCTTTCTCTAGGAGCTATGCTTGTATGGCGAACCGAGCGCAGCGAGGCGGCAGAGATCCAGGTCGTCCGCCGTTCTTTCTGGAACCTGTCGAGCGCTGGGATTCCTAATCGCCCTACGGTCGATTTCCGCACAAGCGCGGTTCGCATGTCGCAGATCCCCCTTGGGGGGCAAGCATAGCTCCTACAGCGGCTTCGTAGAGAGCACCGAAGTTTAGCCTTTTCCCCATCCAACGAGCGTAGCTCGTAGCTCATTCAATCGCAGCGGGTATTGTTGAGTAACCGCAGCAGGTGATCATTGATCACCTCCGGTTGCTCCAGGTGCAGGAAGTGCCCGGCATTGGCGATCCGCTGCAGCTCCACTCCCCCGCTGAAATCACTCTCCACCAGGGTATGCTCAAGCAGTTTGGGGCTCATACAGCCATCATTCTCGCCAATCAGTATCTGAGTGGGCGTGGCAATATCCTGACCCAGCCAGCTCAAGGCTTTGCGCTGATCCTTCTTCCACAGCTTGAACATGGCCCGGTACCAGCCCAGCGCTGCCTTGATAACTCCCGGTTCGGCCAAGGTGTGCTTGGCATTGTCCAGATAGAGGCCGGGGTCCCAATCCGGCGACCAGCGCCGCCACAGGGTGTCCACCCCGCTGAGATCACCACGCTTGAGCCAGGCTTCCGGTGCTACCGGCAACTGGAAAAATTGCATGTACCCGCTCAGCAGGACTTGTTCCGGCACCTTGAGCAGCGCCTGGGGGATACGCCTCAAGGGCGGGATCGACAGGGCACTGAAAGAACAGAAGGTTTCCGGAGACTGGGCACAGGCCAGATAGCCCACCGCTGCGCCCCAGTCATGGCCGATCAAATGGACACGGCCACCCAGCTGAGCGGCAAAGACCATCAGGTCATCCACCGCCGCATAAACAGAATAATCACCACTCCCGGACTGACAGCTCGGGGCATAACCGCGCAGAGCCGGAGCGATCGCCGTATACCCGGCCGCCGCCAGGGCATTGATCTGCACCGCCCAGTTTTCGTAAGTGTCCGGAAAACCGTGGAGCAATATCACGGGCTCGCCGCTACCGGCCATCAGGGCCGGAAAGCGCAAGTCACCGTTTACCAGTTCAACCTGTTTCATCGAGTTACCTCAAAATGCCGGATCTGCGGCGCCTCACTTTCCCGGGTAATGATGTCATCCACCTGGGACATGGCCGGCCCCTGGCGCATGGCGTCCAGCATGGCCGACACCGCATCCGGCTGGCCGTGCAAGATGGCTTCCACACGGCCGTCATCACAATTACGCACCCAGCCGGCAAGATCTCGCAGGCTGGCTTCGTGTTGGGTCCAGGCGCGGTAGCCTACCCCCTGAACCCTACCGCTCACCAGTACATGTTTAGTGATCGCCATCATTGCTCTCCCGATTCTTCTCTTCGTCGCCACGACTGTCGCGGCGTTGAAAGAGTGTATCCAGCGGCATATCCAGCGGCGCCATCATACCGTCCCGGGCCTGATCCATTTTTTGCTTCAAGGTCCGCTCCCAGGCGGATTCATCATTCCCCAGCCGCACCCGCAGCTGGGCATGGGCAGGCCAGGGCAGCATGGCCACCAGTTGCCCCAGGGTCAGGTTGCGCAGATCCCGGGATAATATGTAACCGCCCTCCTCGGTACGCCGTATCAGCTTGGCGTCCATCAACAGATTGCGGAATTCATCCCACTGACTCACGCCGCAGTCGCGCATCACCTGACGTACTTCCTTGCTGCGCAGCACCTTGCCATGTTGCTGACGCAGCCAGAACGCGTGCAGTAAACGTATCAACGCATGCATTCTCGGTACCTGGCGTCGATGCTCCTGAAATACCACCAAGGCCCGCACCAGCTCTGCGCCACCAAGCACAATAATCCAGGAAATATAAACCCACAGCAGAAACAGCGGTACCGCCGCAAACGCACCGTACACCACTTCATAGCTGGGAGCCTGGCGAATAAAGAAGGTAAAGCCGCCTTTTGCCAGCTCAAACAGCAACGCCGCACTGGCAGCTCCCAGTATGCCCTGACGCAGTGGCACATTGGTATTGGGCACCACGGTGTACATCAGGGTTAGCATGGCCGTGGTAAAGAGAAAAGGCAGCAGAGACAACCACAGCCTGACCCCGCCGAGATAATGCACGGTATCACTGAATATGGCCTGGGAGGTCAGGTAGGAAGAGATCGCCAGCCCGGCGCCCAGACAGATCGGCCCCAACGACAGCACCGCCCAGTACATCATCAGACTGGTGAGTCCCTTGCGGGCGCTACGTACTTTCCAGATACGGTTCACGGTCTGCTCGATGGTGCGCAGCATCAGCACCGAGGTGATGATCAGAATAATCACCCCGGGGCCGGTCAGATTGGTGGCCTGCCGGGCAAATGACTGCAGGTGCTCCAGCAGCATATTGCCCGCCGACGGCACGAAGTATTCAAACGCCCATTGCTGAAGTTGAACGCCCTTGCCTTTCAGCGCGGGCACCGAGGCCAGTACCGAAAAACTCACGGTCATCACCGGCACGATGGCAAAGAGCGTGGTGTAAGTCAGTGCGGCGGCGCTTTCGCGACAGCCATCCTCCTTGAAATGACGCACCAGCAGCGCGAAGAAGGCACGAATGGAATCCAGCCTGGCACGAACCGGAATGACGTTTTCATCAGTTTCCATGCTATCGGCATCCTCTCCTTGCTAGCGAGTTCAAGCGCCTTGGAGCCTGTTTAGAGTTTATACGCAGCCGCGTTGCCCCTGAAAAGGTCGTCAGGCAAGGCGTGAACCGCAGGGCCTGACGGGTCAAGTTCAAGGTTCACAACACAGCATGGCGGCCTTTTCAGGGGTAACCCGAAGGGCCGGCCCCCTTTTACCGCCAACCCGCGATTGCGCACATTTATGTAGAATGACTACACTGCACGACTGCAATCACGAGCTCGCGACAAAATGAACTCCGGCGCGGCTGCGTATAAACTCTAAACAGGCCCCTAATGGCACCCTCATCCACAGAATATGCAAAACTCATGACGGACTACACCATCTTCCATAACCCGCGCTGTTCAAAATCCCGCCAGACGCTGGCTTTGCTGGAAGAAAACGGCATCCAGCCCACTATCGTAAAGTACCTGGACGACACCCCGGATGCCGCCACGCTGAAAACCCTCATCAAGAAACTCGACCTTGCCAACGCCCATGATCTGGTGCGAAACAAGGAAGCCGACTATAAAACGGCAGGCTTGTCGGCGGATAGCAGCGAGGATGCAGTCATTGCCGCCATGGTGCAGTATCCGAAACTGATTGAGCGCCCCATCGTGGTACGGGGCGACAAGGCGGTGCTGGGACGCCCGCCGGAAAACGCCCTTAACCTGCTGGACTGACACCATCATGACGGATTATGTACTGGTGCTTTACTACAGCCGCAACGGCAGTGTGGCCAATCTGGCGCAACAGGTCGCTCGCGGCATTGAAGGCTCTGGCATGGAAGCCCGCCTGCGCACGGTACCGGCAATCTCTGCCAAGTGTGAAGCCACGGAACCCGCGGTACCGGAACAGGGCGCGCCCTATGCCACCCTGGAAGACCTGGCCGGTTGCAGCGGCCTGGCGCTGGGTTCGCCCACTCGCTTCGGCAATATGGCGGCGCCGTTGAAATACTTTGTCGACCAGACCAGCGATCTGTGGATGAAAGGCACTCTGATCGGCAAACCCGCCGGCGTGTTCTGTTCCACCAGCAGCCTGCACGGCGGCCAGGAAAGCACCCTGCTATCCATGATGACCCCACTGCTGCATCACGGCATGGTGATTACCGGTGTGCCCTATTCCGAACAAGCACTGCTGGATACTCGCAGTGGCGGCACTCCCTATGGTCCTACCCACGTTGCCGGCACCGATTCAGACCCGTCGCTGAACGACCATGAAATCTCTCTGGCAAGGGCCCTGGGCAAACGCCTGGCTACCCTCGCCCGCCAACTCAAGGCCTGAACATGAATCTCCTGCTTCTGCGTATCAGCTACGCACTATTATTGTTTATTGGCATCTCCGGGCTGTTCAGCCTGGCCCCGCCGGATGTGCACATTGTCTCCAGCATTATCTTTGCGGTGATTCTCTATGCCCCTCTAGTGCTGATGCTGCCGGCCGTGATCAGTGGTAACAAGCGCCAGGCCACCTGGTTGTGCTTTATTCTGCTGTTCTATTTCTGCGGTTATGCCATCCAGCTACTGGATCCGCCGCCAGTCCGCACCCTGGCCATTGCCAAGACGTCATTGACGGTAATGCTGTTTGTTTTCTCTGCGCTGCAGATTCGCCAGGGGCAACATGCTGATTGACGAACGGTTCGAGGTCGAAACACCGGAAGGGGCCATGCTCAGCCTGTCCCTGGCCGGCCCGGTGACACGGGCCATGGCCTATGGCATCGACCTCATCCTTCGTTTAATTATTTTCGCGGTACTGGCCATTGTGCTCAGCCTGCTCGGCAAAATGGGCATCGGTTTGCTGCTGATCATCGGCTTTGCCCTGGAATGGTTTTACCCCACGCTCTTTGAAGCATTGCGACATGGCCAGACGCCAGGCAAGAAAGCCATGGGCATTGCTGTGGTCCACGCCAACGGCAGCCCGCTCAGTTTCAACGGCAGCCTGATCCGTAATCTGCTGCGCACCGCCGATGCCTTTCCGCTGTTTTACCTGCTCGGTTTCATCACTACCCTGATCAGCCCCCGCTATCAGCGCCTGGGAGATATGGCGGCCAATACCCTGGTGGTGCATATCGAAAAAACCGAGACCAGCCGCAAGCAACATAACGGCCCGACCAATCCACCGGACTGGCCGCTCAGCTCCCAGGACCAACTGGCCCTGCTGGCTTTCCACGAACGCCAGGACCAGTTTTCCGAAGCCCGCCAGCAGGAGTTGGCACAGCTGGCATTCCCGGAACTGAGCCCGCCCCAGGCACTGCAGCGTCTGCGATCAGTGACCCGTTACCTGATTGAGGGGGCCCAATGAAACAGGCCCGCTTCGAACAACAGTACCGCCCGCTATGGGACTCTCTGGAGCAGCAACTGGATCAACTGGAGGCGCTGCGGGTGTCGCGCAAGAAGCGCCTGCCCCTGGACCGCTTCGTGGCGGATTACCGCCAGCTCTGCCACCAACTGGCATTGGCCCGGGAGCGCACCTACAGCCTGGAACTACAGCAATACCTGAACAATCTGGTGCTACGTGCCCACCGTCAGCTGTACCGCTACAACCCGCCCCTGGCGGATCGCATCGGCGTTTTTTTTGCCAGCGGGTTTCCGGCGGCGGTTCGTCGGCAATGGAAGTGGCACCTGGTCAGCGCACTCAGCTTTGTGCTGTCCATCGCGCTAGCCTGGATTCTGGTGCAGCAACAGCCAGAGATGATCTACACCGTGGTGGACGAAGCCATGCTTTCGGATCTGGAGCTCATGTACCAGCCGGCGGATTCTGCAGGCGGCGACATCCATGCCGGGCGCGAGGGCGAAGATGACGTGCTGATGTTCGGTTTTTACATCAAGAACAACATCGGCATTGCCTTTCGCACCTTTGCCGGCGGCCTGCTGCTGGGCGTGGGTGCCATTTTTGTCATGCTGTTCAATGGCAGCTTCTTTGGCGCTATTGCCGGCCACCTGATCAATACCGGCGGCCATGAGGCCTTCTTTACCTTCGTGATCGCCCACGGCGCCCCGGAACTCACCGCCATCGTGCTGGCCGGGGGAGCCGGGCTGCGACTGGGCTGGTCGATTATCGCCCCGGGCCAATGGTCGCGACTGGATGCCCTGCGCCTGGCGGCACGGGATGCCTTGCCAACCATGTACGGGGTCTTCGCCCTGCTGCTGCTGGCCGCTTTCATCGAAGCCTTCTGGTCGCCCAGAGACTTCGACGCCACCCTAAAATACAGCGTCGGTGCCGCCTGCTGGGCACTGCTTTATCTCTATCTTTTCTTCGGGGGACGTCAACGTGGAGCTGGAAAAGGCTAGCGCCCGCCTGGCACCGCGTAGCCCCTGGCAGGCGGTGGACCTGGGCACAAAACTGTATCGGCAATGGGCCGCACCGGTGCTATGGGTATGGCTGGCGTTCACGCTGGCGCCCTTCGGCTTACTACTGGGCTGGTCGCTGCTGGCAGAAACCCTGTGGCCACTGTTCCTGTTCTGGTGGCTCAAGCCTCTCTGGGAGCGTCCGTTACTGGCCTGGTACAGCCATGCCCTGTTTGCGGAAACCCTGACCCTGAAGCAATTATTCCAGCGCTGGCGCCACTACGCCCTGCCCGGCCTCGCCAGCCAGCTCACCTGGCGACGTTTCAGTCCGGCACGCAGTTTCAACACCTGCGTCTGGCAATTGGAAGGCGCCAAAGAGGAACAACTCAGCCAGCGCTTGCGGGCGCTGAACAGCTACCCCTCCAACCGGGCCGGCATCATGACCATCGTGGTGCTTCACCTGGAGCAATTCATGGCCATGGGGCTGATGGTACTGCTTTACACCCTGGTGCCCTGGCAGTTCAGCCTGGAATGGAGCGACTGGTTCTACGATCAGGGCGCCCTGCAGATGGCCATTGCCAGTGCCACACTGTACCTGGTCATGTGTGTCACCGAACCGCTCTACGTGGCCTGTGGCTTTGCCCTCTATCTGAACAAGCGCACCTGGCTGGAAGGCTGGGATCTGCAACTGGGGCTGACCCGTCTTGGCCGCCACCGGGCCACCCGCAGCGGCGCCACCGTGTTGATGCTGCTGGCCCTGATGCTGCTACCCCTGCCGGAACCGGCAACGGCTCAACCCGCGCCCCGCAATGAAGAGCAACAGGAAGTCATCGAGCTGCTGGCAAGCCCGGACTATATGCCCTTCGAAGAGCGCACTGAGCGACAATGGAAAGACCGGGACGAAGACAGCAACAGCTGGCTGGAAGAGTTCTGGAAGCACTTCTTCGATAACCTGGACGATGATGAGCAACCGGAATCCTCCTCCCAGCCCTTTGACATCCCGGATGCGGTGCTGTGGATTCTGTTCTGGGCCCTGTTCGCCGGGCTGGTTATCTGGTTGCTCACCAAGGTGATGAATCAGTTGGGCCTGGGAAGCCAGCGGCGGGACCACAGCCCGGTGATCCCCACTCACGTAGCCGGCATGGATATTCGCCGCCATAGCCTGCCGAAAAACCTGCGCCAGGCGGTGGAGAACGCACTGGCAGCCAACGACATTCGCCTGGCCCTGTCGCTGATGCTGCGCAGTGCCCTGACCAGCTTGCTGCGCCGCTACCCGGTGGCACTGGCCGCCGGCAGCACCGAACAGCAATGCCTGCGCAACCTCAAGGCAGCCCATGGTGAACCCTTGCCGATTCTCTACCTGCAGCGCCTGATCCAGGCCTGGATCAGCACCGCCTGGGCCCATCGTCCGGTAGATGCCGATGCAGTCCGCAGCCTGCTCACTCACTGGGAGGAGATTCGTGCTGAGGAGGCTGCCGATGCATAGGAAACTGCCCTGGCTGGGCGCCCTGCTGGTGGTGGCACTGATCATCGCTTACTACGCGCTCACCGAGCCAGTCACTGTAATCCAGCGGACTGCGCCTGACAGCGCCATTCAACGCAATCCCTACAGCGCCGCCCAGGCCTGGCTGGCACAACGGGGGCAACCCAGTCAGCGAGTGCTCAGTGCCGCTGCCCTTTTCCCGTTGCCGGAAGAAGACATCACCCTGATCATCGACAAGCAGCGAGGTCTGCTCAGCCACAGTCAGGTACGCGCGTTGCTGCACTGGGTGGAAGCGGGCGGCGAACTGATCGTCGAGGCACGACCACTGCCAAAATCCCGGGATGAAGATACCGCCACGGAAACGGACTGGCAGGACAACGATGCCCTGCTCTACAGCTTGGGAATCACCGTCTGGAAAGGGGAGGCGCTGGCTGACGAGGAGGAACTGGACCCGTTTTTCCAATTGCTCGACGCTCTGCCTGCGTTCGCCGGCAATCCCCTGCAATACTGCCTGCTCACCGACAACGATGAACTGCGCGAAACCTGCGAGGCGCTGGCCTGTGAGGCCCCGCCACAACCGGAGCCCCTGCTGCTGCATGCCGGCGATGACCAGCCCTCCCGTCGCATCCAGCTGCATAGCCAGCATGTACTCTGGCACGACAGCTGGAACGAGGAAGACACCCCGGCAGAGTTTCTCCCCGAGTGGCCGGTGGAAGTGACCGCCTATGCGGACAACGATTACGGCAGCCAGCTGGTCCAGCTATCCCTGGGCGACGGCCAGGTCACCGTGCTCACCGACCTGGGGCTGTGGGACAACCAGAACCTGCTTTATTTCGACCATGCCTGGCTGCTGGCTTGGCTCACTGGCAACCAGCCGGTGTGGTTCGTGCACTCCGTGGCCATGCCACCATTACTGCAATGGTTATGGCTGCGCGCCCCGGAACTGGGAACCGCCCTGCTGCTGCTGGTTGGCCTGTGGTTATGGTCACGAATTCCCCGCCGCGGCCCGATTCAGCCGGTGGCCGAAGACCACAACCGGGATTACCTGCAGCATCTGCACGCCAGTGGCTATTTCCAGTGGCGCACCGAACAGCAGGACACGCTGCTCACCGCCCTGCGGCAGCAGGCCCTGGCCCGACTCAACCGTTACCATCATCAGCGCCAGCAGGCCCTGGAACGCGCCGCCAGTCACCTGAAAGTGACTGTCGCGCAACTGAATCACGCGCTGACACAGCCCCCGGCAAACCGTGACCAGCTCGCCCAGCAGGTAGCCCTGCTACAGGCTTTAAGGAGTGACACATGACACAGCCCACCACCCTGGCCGACGCCACCCAGCTGGCCCAGGATATTGAACATCATCTCAATCAAGTGCTGATCGGTCAGCAGCAGGTGGTTCGCGAAGTGCTGATCGCCCTGGTCTCCGGCGGCCATGTGCTGATTGAGGGGGTACCCGGACTCGGCAAGACCTTGCTGGTGCGCAGCCTGGGCAAGGTGCTGGAACTGGACTTCAATCGTATCCAGTTCACCCCGGACCTGATGCCCACGGACGTGACCGGCCACGCCATGTACGACCAGAAAAGCGAGCAATTCCGTATTCGCCGTGGTCCCGCCTTCACGCAACTGCTGCTGGCCGATGAAATTAACCGGGCCCCGGCCAAGACTCAGGCGGCGCTTCTGGAAGTCATGCAGGAGCGGCAGATCACCATTGAGGGCAAAGCCTTTACGCTGAATGAGCCCTATATGATACTGGCCACCCAGAACCCGCTGGACCAGGAGGGCACCTACCCGCTGCCGGAAGCGGAACTGGACCGTTTCCTGTTCAAGGTGTTGATCGATTACCCGGATCACGCGGACGAAACCCGTCTGGTGAACATGGTGCTGGACGGTACCATCCGCGCCAGCCTGGATGTGGAAAGCCTGAGCCCGGTCACCGATGCCGCCGGCCTGAAAGCCATGAAGGCGCTCAGCGACAGCGTGTTGATTGATGACGAGGTGCTCGACTATGCCCTGCGCATCGTACGCGCCACCCGGGATTTCAGCGGCCTGAGCCACGGCGCCAGCCCCCGTGCCAGCATCGCCCTGGCCCGGGCCAGCCGGGTACAGGCCCTCTTTGAGGGCCGCGATTTTGTCACCCCGGACGATGTACAGCAGGTGGCCCGGCCGGTGCTGCGCCACCGCATTCAGCTGAGCGCCGATGCGGAAATCGAAGGCCAGACTCCGGAAACCGCCCTGGGTCGACTGCTGGAACAGGTGGAAGCGCCGAAGCAATGACAGGGAACGTGAGACGCCGGACGCCAGACGCTGGAAGCCTAAAACCCGCACCGCGACTGCTTGCCGTCGTTGCGCTGTGGGCCTTGCTGGCCGTTCCACTATTCTGGCTGCCCGCCGGGTTTGTCGTCGTCTGGTGGGCACTGGGCGCCCTGACTTTGGTGATTGCCCTGCTGGATCAGTGGCACGCCCGCCGCTTGCCTGCCCCACAGGCACAGCGGGAGTTACCTACAGCTCTGTCGGTTCAGCAACCGCACCCGGTAAGGGTGCGGATCACCTCGGCAAGCCTGCCGGAAACCGTAGAGTTGGCCGACCAGCACCCCGGTGACGACCCCCACACCGGCCTGCCGGCCACCCTGACGCGGGCCAAAGCAGAGCTGACCGAGCTGACCTATCACTACCGGCCCAGCCGCCGCGGCCCGGTACAGTTCGGCGACCTGGTGTTCTGGTTCCCCAGCCGCCTGATGCTGTGGCAGGTGCGCAAGGTATGCGACGCCGCCTGCACCGTGCCGGTATACCCGGATTTCTCCCGTCTCAGCCACAGCGGATTGGATGCCAATCATGCCCACCTGCTCACCGGCACACGGCTGCAACCGCGCCGCGGCGAAGGCATGGAGTTTCATCAGTTACGCGAATATCACCCCGGTGACAGCCTGCGCCAGATCGACTGGAAAGCCACCGCCCGCCGCCGCAGTCTGATCAGCCGGGAATATCAGGATGAGCAGAATCAGCAGGTGCTGGTGATGCTGGATGGCGGGCGGCGTCTGGGGATGCCGGTTGGCTCGCTGACCGGCTTCGACCACGCGCTTAACGCCGCCCTGCTACTGGCCTGGAGTGCGCTCAAGCAAAAGGACAAGGCCGGCGCCATGCTGTTTTCCGGCGACCAGCCACGCTGGCTGCCACCGGTGCAGGGCCAGCAGGGCATCAACCACCTGCTCAACGGGCTCTACGATCTACACCCCAGCCAGCATGCCAGCGACTTCAGCCTGGCCGCCCGGCAACTGGTGCGCCGCAGCCGGCGACGAGCCCTTGTGGTACTGGTTACCCGCCTGCAGCAGGAAGATCTGGATGATCTGATGAGCGCCGTGTCCCTGCTGCGTCGCCATCATCTGGTACTGATTGCCGACATGCTGCTGCCGGAACAGGAACAACTGTCACGCCAGCCGGTGGGCAACGATTTTGATCAGGCCCTGCAAGTGTGCGCCGACGCCCAGGAACAACAGGCCCGCCATGACCTGCACACCCGCCTGCGCCATGCCGGCGCGCTGGTCACGGCCACCACGCCACAACAGATGCCGGCGCAGCTCAATAACCTTTACCTTATGCTGAAACGCAGCGGACGTTTGTAGAACTGACACACATTGAAACGTACCAACCACACGTTCTGAACTAGCTGTAGGAGCGGCGCTTGAGCCGCGAACCGCGCTTGCGCGGAAATCGCACGTAGGGCGATCAGGGATATCAGGACCCGACAGGCCCGAGCCTGCCCGTCATAACAATGTTTTCCTCACTCCGCTCGGTTCGCCCCTCAAGCGGGGCTCCTACAGCCACTCCGGCTATATGAACGTATCTTCCAAAGCCGTTTCCAGTTCCCTGTCCGCCAGGCCGTAATACTCCATCAGCACCTGGCACCAGCGCTGCGGGCGATCCGGCAACCCGCTTTTCAGCAGATCCTGAGCCTTTTCCCTGACCTTCAAGGCAAACGCGCCCTCTTCCCCCGCCTCCCCATTCAGGTTATCCAGTGACACCCGGAATGGATGGCCGCATGCTGCACAGAACAGGGCTTCCAAGGCCTGGGGGTAGACTTCTACCCGGGTGAACTGCGCCTGCTGCTCGGCATTGCGTCCGTCCGGGGCATACCAGTAGCCATAATCTTCCTGCTGTCGGCGGGTCGGGCCGGCCACACACCAGTGGGCGATTTCGTGCAGGGCGCTGCGGAAATAATCGCGGGTGTAACAGATACGATGGGGGTTGCCCGGACGATACACGGGCTCGTCCGCGCCGCCTTCCAGAACGGTGGTATGAGAATGAAAAAAAGTGGCCCTAAACAGTCTGTCCAGGTCCTCGCTACGGTGCCCCCGGACAGCGCTTTGCGGTATGGTAGCCGCCTTTGTTTGGCCCTGTGGCTTACCGCCAAGATCACCCATAAGATTCGTCGCGCCTATGTCATCCCGTCGTCAGGAGCTCGCCGCCCAGCTCACACTTGCCCTGCCCATTCTCGGCGGCCAGTTGGCCCAGACCGCCAACGGCTTTGTGGATACCATGATGGCAGGGAGAGTCAGTGCCAATGATCTGGCGGCGGTGGCGGTGGGCGCCAGTATCTGGGTGCCACTGTTCCTGTTCATGACCGGCGTGCTGATGAGCGCCACGCCGATTCTTTCCCGCCATCTTGGCGGCGAAGCTTACCATCGCATCAACCCGCTCGCCCAGCAGGGCATCTGGCTGGGCCTGGGTCTGGGTATTCTCTGCGCCCTGATCCTGCGCAGCATCGCACCGGTACTGGTATGGATGGACGTGGACCCGGCCATTCGCCCGCTGGTCAGCGGTTATCTGGATGCCCTCAGCTGGGGGATGCCCGGCGCCGCCCTGATGCTGGCCATGCGCAGCTACACCGAGTCCATGAACCACACCCGCCCGGTGTTGCTGTTCAGCGTGATCGGGCTACTGATCAATATTCCCAGTAACTATGTGCTGATTTACGGCAAATTGGGTTTCCCTGCCATGGGCGGAGTCGGCTGCGGCTGGGCCACCTCCCTGGTGATGTGGTCTATGGCACTGATGATGCTGTTTTATACCCACCGCCACCCGGTGTACCAGCACGCGCCGCTCAATCTGCGCCGGCGCCATTTTGAAATGGCCAGCCTGGGGTACATGCTGCGTCTGGGGCTGCCAGTAGGGTTATCGATCTTTTTCGAGGTCAGCATCTTTGCCGTGATTGCCCTGCTGATCGGCAGCCTGGGAGCCCAGATCGTGGCCAGCCACCAGATCGCCCTGAACTTTACCTCGCTGATTTTCATGGTGCCGCTCAGCTTTTCCCTGGCCGCCTCGGTCCGGGTGGGCCATGCCAGGGGGCGCCACGACGAGCCGGGACTGCGCCATGCGGTGCAGGTGGCACTGTGTATCACCACCGTGGTGGGGGTGACGGCAGCAGCGGCGCTGGTCTTGGCAAGAAGCTGGATCCCCCATATCTATACCAATAACCGGGACGTGATCGAACTGGCCACCTATCTGTTGCTGTTCGCAGCGTTATACCAGGTATCCGACGCCCTGCAGGTCTGCGCCAACGGCTGCCTGCGCGGCTTCGAAGACACTGCCTGGCCTATGATCATGACCCTGTTCGCCTACTGGGGTGTAGGCCTGCCACTGGGTTACGGCCTGGGACTGACCCACTGGTTCGGCGAGCCCATGGGCCCGGCAGGGTTCTGGATCGGGCTGGTAGCCGGCCTGACCGTGGCGGCCATTCTGCTGGGCTGGCGACTGCGCTGGCGGATGCGGCAAACCTTGTCACCAACCACCTGACACCATCCCTGTCCCGCGTCCTCCGTAGGGTGGATTAGCCTAGGCGTAATCCACCATCGTTTCGGCGTGATGACACCTTGCCCAGTCAGGCAGCAGGTGGATTACGCTTAGGCTAATCCACCCTACGATACTGTCCGGCATCTTCTCGGCAGCCGCCCGCCTACGTTTCAAATACCGGCACCTGCAACAGCCTTCGGTAATAACTGTCGGTCAACCAGGGGCGTCCGCTTAACAGATGGTTAAGGTACCAGCGCTCCGGTTTCAGGTTTTCCGCCTGCCAGTCTGCGTTGGCAATATAAACCCAGGTTGGCACTTCACCCGCACCTGTCAGCACCGGCAGGCATTCACGCCGGTAACGGACCGGGTGCCCTTCATAGGGGTCCATCCGCTCGATTTCCCGATGATCGCGCAAGCGGTACAACACCCCTTCCACCGCATCATTGGTCGGCACAATGTTGGCGTAGGCAATGCCCTGCTTGCCATGGGCCCGCTTGTTGAATGCCAGCGTCCACCCTTCCAGCCGCGCCGCCATGGACTCCCGATACTGCATGCCCCGCACCGCCATTCGGCCCGGGTTCATGTTCGAGCCATAGGCAAAATAATACTCACACTGCACACCCGCCTCCTGGATGAAATGAACATTAAAAGGGGATAAAGCCGAACCACAAGTCAACCGCGTTCAGGCCTACAGGCTACGCCACCCCGACGCGCGGGCACCTTCGCAGCGAGCCACCTAAGTACCAAAACCGCGCAGCTATCAATTATCCATTATCAACTATCAATTGCTTTCTGCACCGGCTTGCATGGCCGCCCCGTACAGGCTAACGTGAATTCAGGAGACTCTGAATAACTCCTTGCATGCTCAGTCTTTCAGGCTGGC
>NZ_DEXN01000032.1:58960-59264 GCF_002364155.1 Alcanivorax sp. UBA3183 | reverse complement strand
CCAGCCACTGGGATCTGGATTACATGCCCCGCGAAGAGCTGGAAGAGGCGTTGTCGAAAAACCGCAAAGATAAAAAGTAGCGCCCGCCAAGGGTGTCAGGCATCGCTGCCGCGGCGGGGCCGGGGGATCTGCTGTTCCTGAAAACGCTTGGAAACCCGCACCACAATATCGCTCTGGAAGGCCTTCTCGTAATGCACGTCCAGCACGTAGGCCTTGGAGCGCAGGCGAATGGCCAGCATGTCGCCGATTTCCACTTCCTCAATGGCAAAAGACACCGGCTTTTTCAGATAGGCGTAGCGGCTGG
>NZ_DEXN01000032.1:57583-58854 GCF_002364155.1 Alcanivorax sp. UBA3183 | reverse complement strand
GACAATCACTTCCTCAATAATCGCTTTGGCGTCTTCCAGGTCCGCATCCAGGCCCACATGAAAGTCGGTGACGATCATCATGTCCAGTTCGCCGGAATTGCCGGAGGCCACCACATCGGTAATAAAGCGTGAGTTGGGGATGGTGACCAGATTGTCGTCCAGGGTTTGCAGGCGCACGGTACGCAGGCCGATGGAGACGATCTCTCCGTAGACATCCGCGAAGCTGACCCGGTCGCCCACCCGGAAGGGGCGGTCGAACAGCAGTAACAGACCTGCCACCAGGGAGGCGGCGATGTCCTTGAGGGCAAAACCCAGGGCCACGGCGATGGAGCCACCGGCGGCCAGCATGAATTCCTTGGGCGGCTGCAGCACTCCGATGATCAGCGCGGCGGAGCCTACGGTGTAGAGCACAAAGCCGATCAGGGTGGTGATCTGCAGAATCAGGAAGCGCCGGGTGGGCAGCTTTTCGGTGATCTTCAGGCTGGCCTTGCTGATGCCCCAGTTCAGTGCCCACAGCACAAAGCCGCCGATAAACAGCAGCAACAGGGCGTAGATGTTGAACAGCTCAACCACCACCGCCAGATCATTGACGATATTGCCTTCATTCATTGAGCAGATTCTTCCTTGTCAGGTAACTGATCACCTGCTGATACCACAGGGGTTTCAACCGGTAGCGGCCATCCTCGGATTTATTCAGGAAACCGGCATCGAAGCCACCCTTGAGGGCGTAGCGCACCACATTGCCGGGCAGATTGGTGACATGGCTGATTTCCTGGCTGGTCAGGTTTTCGTGGGTGGCAATGGCGGCATACACGAACAGGGCATTCTCGCCCATGCTGTCGAGAATGCTGGCAGAGGGCGGCGTGGGCAGCCCCACCAGCACCTGCCGCCCTTTGGGCTTCACCGAGGTCAGCCACAGGCGCAGGGCCACCATGGGGTTGCCGCGGCAGGCATCCCACAGCAGGCTGAAATAGCGTTGCTCCGCGTTGCGTACATTGCCCGCTTCCGGTCCACGGGAAGACAGCAGCACCTCGTCATAACGAACCCGATGACCACTGAGGTGGTTGCGCGCCAGGATCAGTGAGCGGATATCCGTCTGTCCCCAGCGTTTCACTTTCACCACGTTGCGGAACTGGTAATCACGGCCGAACACATTGCATAAATAGGCCCAGCTCTGGTTGTTGATCATCAGCAACCAGAACACATTATCCAGCCGTGCATTGACCAGGCTGAGCACCGTACGCCAGCCTTCCAGGCCGCCGATTTCCTTG
>NZ_DEXN01000032.1:57132-57474 GCF_002364155.1 Alcanivorax sp. UBA3183 | reverse complement strand
TCCAGGCCGCCGATTTCCTTGAGGAAAAAGTTCTGTGCCTCGTCGAGGACCACCAGGGTAGGCTGGCGTTCCTCGTCACTTTTCACCAGGGCCGCCGGGCCTTCACTTGCCAGGTCCACGTCCAGGGCATCGCCGACCAGGGAAAGAATGGCATCCGGGTCGATGGTCTTGGCCGGCACTGTCAGCTTGACCAGATTGAGGCCCTTGCAGCTTTCCGACAGCGCCCGCTCCAGCCGCTCAATGCTGACCGTTTTGCCACAGCCCTTTTCGCCCACTACCACCTGGGCATTCTCGTCGGTCTTGTCCTCGTGCCAGCGCTGGATATTCTTTTCCATGGCAGTC
>NZ_DEXN01000032.1:54118-57040 GCF_002364155.1 Alcanivorax sp. UBA3183 | reverse complement strand
CCAGGCCGGTATCCACAAAGGGTGTCTTGCTGCCCTCTGGCAGGGCGGTGGCAAACCAGCGTTCGTAATGTTCATCCACTGGCTGCTCATTGTCGGGGTCTTCTTCATCGTTGTTGATGCGGGTGCGCAGCCGAAACAGGCGGGCCTTGAAGCGCATGTACCAGTCGAAATCTGCCAGCACCCGATCCACAAAACCCACCAGGAAGCTGGCCAGGGCCACCGGCAGCAGCAGCGGTGCAAACAGCCAGAACAGGACCGGGGTGAGCAATTTTTCCGCCAGCGGATCCAGCCGTGAAGGGAGGATGGCCTGCAGACAACGCTGATAATCCTGGGGGCGAAGCGCCAGCAGTCGGCCCAGTCCCCAGTAAATAGCTACCAGCAAAATACCCAGACAGAGGTAATAGAGCAGTGACGGGCCCAGGCTTTCCCACACGATCAACAGCGGCAACCAGGGCAGTATCAGCCAGCGTGAGATAAACCGCGCGTGGTCATGGACCTGTCGGGACTGATCGCTGCTCAGATAGGCGTTGGCACTCTGTGCCACCCGGATCACCAGCCATTCGCCGATCAGGCAGAACAAGCCGTAAATCACATAAAGCCGGGCCAGCGGTAGCAGCCAGACAAGAATGCGGGTGGAGGGGGTCTCCAGAAGCGGGGCCAGCAGGTCCAGCATCAGCCACAACAGCACCCAGGGCAGCATGGGCGCCAGGCCGCTGATCAGGCGGCTGGCGTTGCGCAGCCAGCGGTGCTCACCGCTGGCCCGGACCACGGATTCGTGCAGGGTCAGGGTCCATTGGCGAGTGCGCCGGGCCAGTCGGATCAGCAGCATGAAGCCGGCGATGCCGAGGATCAGCGCCACACTGTTCTGCACCAGCGGCAGAAAGCGTTTGTTCTTGGCCGATTCCTGCAGATCCAGATCGATCACATGGGCGGTATCCAGCAGCCGCTGGCCGATGCGCTCTGCTTCGTGGTGGAGCAATGCCGGCGCCTGGGCGGGGCCGCCCATGGCGTCAATCTGGCTCCACAGGGAGCGTCGCTGCCACAGGTCAGCACGCAGCTGGCGCAGCTGGCTCTGCATCTCCAGGCGAGTGCGCAGCAGGTCGCGCCATTGTGCTGTGGGCTGGGGTGGCGGCGTCAGGGACGGGCTCTGATACCAGAGCTGATCCAGTTGTTGCAGGGCCTGTTGTGGTGATAACCCGAGCAGGGGAAGAATGGCCCAGGCCTGCCGGACATGGTCGCTGAGTGTGGTGGCCGCCAGGCTCACCGCCTCCTGGGTGTCTTGCGGGTCGGTCAGTGTCTGCAGATGTTGGTAGAGCGCAGCCAGGGACGAGAAGGCCTGGCGCTGGGTGTCGGGGAGCTGGGTAAATTGCTGGCGCAGAGTATGCAGTTTCTGGTCCTGCCGGCTCAGTTGTCCCAGCAGGGTATCAATGTCGTTTTGCAGGGCGTCGCACTTGTTGTCCGGCACGCTGCGCTGACCCGGCCGGCGCTGGGACAGGGGGGCGGTCTCCTCAAGGGGGTGGCCAAGCAAGGCCGCCAGCTGAACAGGGTCCGGCACCTGACCATTGAGATAGTCCTGTAGTTGCTGCAGCTGCGCTGCCTGCTGCTGTTTCTCCTGTTGGAGCTGTTCAAGGGTTTGACCGGCCGCCTCGCAGGCGGCCACCCCGTTGGCCTGCACCGTGGCGGTCAGGGCCAGAACGATAAGAGCAACACACAGCCGTAAACATGGCGATACCATTCGCAATTCCTTCTCCTCAGCAGAGTCCATTGTAGGAACCGGTAGCCATGCCGTCATCCATTGATATTGCCCATGGGTTTTGTAGCAGCCCGGAAGATACCAAGGTAGCGGAGTGCTATAGTCAAGAAAGGTTTAAACAGGTTCCAAGGAGACAGCCATGAGCGAACTGATTGTGCGGGCCCTGATGGCCAAGCACCCGGCGGCGGTGAAGACCGGCACGGAGCTGACGGCGGTGGTGGACATCCTGTTGCAGCACAAATTCACCGGCCTGCCGGTGGTGGATGATCACAACAAGGTGGTGGGCTTTGTGTCCGAGCAGGATTGCCTGCGCAAGCTGCTGATATCCAGCTATCACTGCGAGGGCAGTCTGGTGGTGGAAGAATTCATGCATAGCCAGCCTCTCACTGTGCACGAGGACGATTCTGCGGTGAATGTGGCCGAGCTGATGGTCACCCAGAAACCCAAGATCTATCCGGTGGTAGACGACAAGGGCATTCTGGTGGGTTTGCTGACCCGGGAGCAGGTGCTGCGCGCCCTCAAGGACAGCCGGCGGGGTTGCGACTGAGGAAAGCGGGTCATACGAAAAACCGCGAGCGCGCAACGGCGTGACCCCTGCGTACAATCCCGCATCCATGACGGGCGTTACATTCCATGACAGCTCAAAACAACAACTCGGGAGAGCTGTCATGAGTAACCTGCAAACCTTTCTGGCCGATTACGGCGAGAGCCATCAGAACCCGGTTAACCAGTGGGTCCATATCCTCTGTGTGCCGGCCATCTTTGTTTCCACCATCGGCCTGTTCTGGCTGCTGCCCCTGGGGCGCTGGCTGGGCCTGGAGGGCACTGCTGCCTATTGGGTCAATGGTGGCACCCTGCTGGCGGTAATCTGCATGCCGTTTTATCTGCGCATGTCACTGGGCATGACAGTGCTGATGACCGGTTGGTTGGCGGCGTCCCTGGCGGTCATCGTGGCGGTGGATCGCAGCGGTTTGTCTCTGGCCTGGAGTGCTGCAGGTGTATGGCTGCTGGCCTGGGCGGTGCAGGTATGGGGCCACAAGGTGGAAGGCAAGAAACCGTCCTTTGTCGATGATCTGGTGTTCCTGCTGGTAGGCCCCATGTTTGTCAGCATCGAGCTGGCACATAAATTGGGGTTTGGCCGCCGCGTATCGGCCTGATCGTCCATTGCC
>NZ_DEXN01000032.1:52273-54072 GCF_002364155.1 Alcanivorax sp. UBA3183 | reverse complement strand
GCCCGTTCACGGGCGGGCATGATCGGCGGTTATGGATGACAACACCCCACCCTTACCGGATGTGCCGCTAACCCCCCTGTTTCTCTGGCAGGGGGGCTGGCTGATGGTGATGCCTGCCATCGACAACCAGCCCCACCAGCATGTGGCCGCATCCCTGTTGGTGGGGCTGGAGCAGCCGATTCGGGTCACCGTGGAGGGGCGTCTGTGCCAGAAGCGGGTGGTGCTGGTGCCGCCGGATGTGCCCCAGAGTCTGAACAGCCAGGGGCCGGTGGCGGTGGTTCACCTGGATCCGGATGAACCGGCCTGGCGGGCCCTGTGCCGTCTGGACGGGCTGGATGAACAGCAGCAGCGTTGGTGCGGTGAACAGATTGCGGCCCTGGTGCAGACTGGCAGCGAGAGTCAGGCACGGCAATTTCTGCACGGCCTGCGCGGCGTGGCTGACCCCTTGCCGCTGGACCCGCGTATCGCCGATGCCTGCAGCCTGATGCGTGCCGGGGAGGCGGTGCCTTCCATGGATGCCCTGGCGGCGCACGCCAACCTGTCTGCCTCCCGATTCCGGCATCTGTTTCGCGAACAGCTCGGCGTATCCCTCAAGCGTTATCAGCTGCATCTCAAGTGTCAGCGAGCGCTGGCATTATGGCGTAGCGGCATGAATTTCACCGACCTGGCGGTGGCTGCCGGCTTTTACGACCAACCCCATCTCAATCGCACCCTGCGCGCCATGTTCGACGCCCTGCCATCGCGGTATGCTCGGGGTCTGCCGGTGCAGGTCGTGCACCTGAAAGAATAATTATGGAGGCTCCATGGATTACCAGCATATTCGCACTGATCTGGATGAAAACATCCTTACCATTACCCTGAATCGCCCGGACCGGCTCAACGCCTTTACCCTGCGTATGAAGGATGAGCTGGTGCATGCCTTTGGCGAAGCGGATCAGAATGACGCGGTGCGGGCGGTGATCGTTACCGGTGCCGGCAAGGTGTTCTGTGCCGGCATGGAAATGCAGCCGGAAGAGGGCGGCAATGTGTTCGGCTACGACGAGGCCGAGGGTATGGATCCGCCCCTGGAGCAGATTCGTGACTCCGGTGGCGAGGTGTCTCTGGCTATCTACAACTGCCGCAAACCGGTGATTGGCGCAATTAATGGCGCCGCCGTAGGCGTGGGTATCACCATGACCCTGCCCATGGATATTCGCCTGGTGGCGGCCAACAGCAA
This sequence comes from Alcanivorax sp. UBA3183, assembly GCF_002364155.1. Taxonomy (NCBI): domain Bacteria; kingdom Pseudomonadati; phylum Pseudomonadota; class Gammaproteobacteria; order Oceanospirillales; family Alcanivoracaceae; genus Alcanivorax; species Alcanivorax sp. UBA3183. Next base: position 52,856 of record NZ_DEXN01000032.1, on the reverse strand, counting down.
GATCGGTTTTGTCTTCACCCAGCGGGGGCTGACCCCGGAAGCCTGTTCCTCCTGGTTCTTGCCGCGGGTGGTGGGTATTCAGAAAGCCATGGAATGGGTCATCAGCGGTGATATCTTCATGGCCGAAGAAGGCGTGGAGGCCGGGCTGTTCCACAGTGCCCATGACAAGGGTGAAGTGGTGGATGTGGCTCGCTGCATTGCCCGCAAGATGATCGCCAAGAGTTCCCCGGTAGCGGCGGCGCTGGCCAAACAGATGCTCTGGCGTAACCCCAACTTTGCCCACCCCATGCAGGCCCATGCGGTGGAATCAAAAATGATCTACTGGTCCAACGAATTCTGGGACGGCCGCGACGGCTTCACCTCCTTCCTGGAAAAACGCGAACCGCGCTTCGAAACGCCACTGGCGGATATTCCGACACAGTTCGATTTCTGGCATGAGCCAGAGCTTGGTTAACAGGACGCCCGGAATATTTTCTGCGAAGCCCGTGTTTTGTAGGGGCGCCGCTTGAGGAGGGAAAGCAGTTTCGAGGAGCGAGTAACGAGTTGCGAAAAGCACCACCGGTTTTGCTTTTCGCAACTCGAA
>NZ_DEXN01000032.1:50661-52213 GCF_002364155.1 Alcanivorax sp. UBA3183 | reverse complement strand
TTCGCTCGTTTCGCGCCTCAAGCTGCGCTCCTACAAAAGACGGGGCGAAATTGGCGTTATCGTTTTTCTTCGCGGTAGTTTGCCGGCGTCATGCCGGTCCAGCGTTTGAAGGCCTTGGAAAACGCACTCTCATCGGAAAAGCCCAGCTTGTCAGCAATGTCGGCGAGACGGGTGCCCGCCTGTAATTCCTTTTCTGCCATGCCTTGCAGCAACGCATCGCGCAGCAACTTGAAGCTGCTGCCTTCTTCGCCCAGTTTGCGCACCAGATGGCGCCCGCTCATGGCCAGCTGGTCGGCCACTTTTTCCTTGCCCCAGTGCGGGTGCTGGCGGAGCAGGTCGCGGACGGTGGCGCTGAGAGACTGGCTGCCCAGGTTGTCCAGCAGTTGATCGGCCAGGGTGCGCAGGTGATGGCACAGGGACGGGTTGGCATGGATCAACGGCAGGCTCAAATCGCTGGCGGGCAACACCAGGGTGTTATGGTCAGTGGCAAAGCGTACCGGTAATCCGAGCAGGGATTCGTAGCGCCGATTATCGTCCAGCGCCGGATGGGAAAAGGTCATGCGGATTGCCTGTAGATGATCGCCGGTGGTCCAGCGTGACAGCTGCAGCAGGGCTGTCATCGCGGCTTCCACCCGCTCCCGCTGGCGCACGGTGTACTGGGGCTGGTAGCGAATCTCGCATTCGTCGTTGTGTACCTGGTATGAAAAGGCCCCCCCTTCGCCGACAATGGGGTAGTAATCCATCAGCGAATCCAGGGCATCTTCCACCGTATCGCAGCTCATCAGCACCATGCCCACGGTGTCCAGATGCCCGACCTGCAGGGCCAGCCCGAACTGGATGCCCACCAGCGGGTCGCGGGCCTGTTCGCAGAAGCTTTCCCAGATTTGGCCCTGCAGCGCCAGGCTGACACGGTCCTGTTCCCCGACCGCCTGTTGCAGCGTGGCGGGCAGGGCGAATCCCAGCTGTTCTGCTGCGTGGCTGATGGCCTGGGTGAAGCGCACTGTAACGGTGGGGGTGTGCGTCATGCTGTTATGAGGTCCCGAATTAACCGTGGCAAGGTCCCGAATTGGCCGTGAGCCTGCACCCGGTGGACCGTAGAGTAGACATCATACCAAATGCTGAGTCCAACTCGGCCAACCCGGATCCGGGTTCATAATAATAGTTATCGGGACAGCCATGTACGCAGTGATAGGCGCCGGCCCCATGGGCCTGGCCACCGCCAGAAATCTTAACAAGTACGATATTCCTTTCATCGGGTTCGATCTGAACAGCGATGTGGGTGGCCTGTGGGACATCGATAATCCCCACAGCACCATGTATCAGTCCGCGCATCTGATTTCCTCCAAGGGAATGACCGAATTCAGTGAATTCCCCATGCCGGATGAGGTGGCCACCTATCCCCATCACAGTGAAATGAAGCGCTATTTCCAGAGTTATGCGCGCCATTTTGATCTGTATCGGCACTACGAATTTTCCACCCGGGTGGTGCGTGTGGAGCGCAACGGTGACGGCTGGCAGATCACCACCGAACGGGATGGGGAAACGCAAAGCC
>NZ_DEXN01000032.1:50114-50594 GCF_002364155.1 Alcanivorax sp. UBA3183 | reverse complement strand
TTATTTCGACGGTGTCCTGATCGCCAATGGCACCCTGCACACACCCAACCAGCCCAGCCTGCCTGGCAAGTTCGAGGGTGAGCTGATGCATTCCTGCGATTATCGCGATGCGGCGGTGTTTGATGGCAAGCGGGTGCTGATCGTGGGCTGTGGCAACTCTGCCTGTGATATTGCGGTGGACGCGGTGCACCGGGCGGCCAGTGTGGATCTGTCCGTACGTCGCGGGTATTACTTCCTGCCCAAGTTTATCGGCGGCAAACCCACCGACAGCATCGGTGGCAAGCTCAAGCTGCCCCGCGGACTCAAGCAGCGACTGGATGCCCGGCTGATTCGTCTTATTGTCGGCAAGCCCAGTGACTACGGCCTGCCGGAGCCGTCATACCGGATGTATGAATCCCACCCGGTGATCAATTCACTGGTACTGCACCATCTCGGTCATGGTGACATCACACCCCACGGCGACATTGTCGGGGTGGTGGG
>NZ_DEXN01000032.1:48112-50052 GCF_002364155.1 Alcanivorax sp. UBA3183 | reverse complement strand
GACACGGTGACCTTTGCCGACGGCCAGTCCCGGGTTTATGACCTGGTCCTGATGGCCACGGGCTACAAACTGGATTACCCCTTTATCGATGCCTCGGAGCTGAACTGGCACAACGCCGATGCGCCGCAGTTATACCTGAATGTGTTCCACCCGCAGAACCGTAACCTGTTCATGATGGGCATGGTGGAAGCCGCCGGCCTGGGCTGGGAAGGGCGCAATGAGCAGGCGGAGATGGTGGCTCTCTACATCAAGGCCCGGCAGAACAAGCACCCGGAGGCAGACAAGCTGGAGAAGAAAGCCAGCGTGGAAGCCGGACAGACCCTGGATGGCGGCTTCGACTACCTGAAGCTGGAACGTATGGCCTACTACGTGCACAAGGACAGCTATCGCAAGGCGGTCAACGCCCACATCGCCGACCTGAAACAGGGGGTGTGAGGTGGAGGTTCAGTTCAGTAGCGAGAATCTGCTGATTCTCAACGTCATCCTGGCATTCATGATGTTCGGGGTGTCCCTGTCGCTCACCGGTGAGGATTTCCGGCGCGTGCTAAAGCGCCCGGATGCGCCCATTGTCGGTCTGCTTGCCCAGTTCGTACTGTTGCCCGCCGCCACCTGCCTGACCACCTGGTTCTTTGAAGTGGAGCCGGAAATGGCGCTGGGCATGATTCTGGTGGCGTCCTGTCCGGGCGGTTCGTTTTCCAACATCATGACCTGGCTGGCGCGGGCCAATGTGGCGGTATCGGTAAGCATGACTGCCATCTCAAGCCTGGTGGCCATGGTGATGACACCGTTCAACTTCGCCCTCTATGGCTGGCTAAACCCCAATACCCGTTCCATGCTCACCGAAATCCAGTTGGACAGCATGAACATCCTGATCCTGGTGGTGCTGGTGTTGGGGCTGCCACTGCTGGTGGGAATGATGACCGGCAAGCTGTTTCCGCGTTTTGCCGCGAAAGCCGAGAAGCCCATGCGGGTGATCACGCTGCTGGTATTGTTGTTGTTTGTTGGGGTGGCGTTCAGCAACAACATGGATGTGTTCCTGGCCACGGCGGATCGAATCGTCATTCTGGTGGTGCTGCAGAATATGCTGGCGCTGGGCATGGGGGCCTTTGCCGGCATGCTCACGGGTCTGCCCCGGCAGGATCGACGTGCCATCACCATGGAAGTGGGGATTCAGAATTCCGGCCTGGGCCTGGCCATTCTGTTTACGTTTTTCCCGCAAGCCAGCGGCATGATCCTGATCGCCGCGTTCTGGGGCGTCTGGCATCTGATTTCCGGATTGTTGCTGGCCTGGTGGTGGTCACGAGGCCATGGCCGTGAGGAGGGCGCATGCGACGACGCATCCTGATTACCGGCGCTGCCGGCTATATCGGTAGCCAGGTGGCTCGACGACTCAGCCAGGATCACCATGTGGTAGGGGTGGATATTCGCGCGGATGACAGTGCCGGGTTTCCGTTTTACGAGATGGATATTCGTGACCCGAATCTGGGGCGCCTGCTGGGTGAGCACCACATTCAGCAGGTGGTCCACCTGGCCGCCGTGCTGGAGGATTCCGGCGACCGGGCCCGGGATTTCGATATCGATGTGAACGGTACCCGCAATGTGCTGGATGCCTGTGTGGCGGCCGGCGTGGAACAGCTGGTCGTGACCAGCTCCGGCGCCGCCTACGGCTATCACCCTGATAATCCCGCTTGGCTGGATGAAGATGATGCCCTGCGCGGCAACCCGGAATTTCCCTACTCGGATCACAAGCGCCAGGTGGAAAACTTGCTGGCGGAGTATCGCCAGAAACACCCGGCACTGAAGCAGCTGGTGCTGCGCCCGGGCACCGTGCTGGGCGCCAATACCCGTAACTTGATTACCCGTCTTTTCGAGAAACCCCGCCTGGTGGCGGTGGCCGGTTCGCCATCGCCCTTTGTCTTTATCTGGGATCAGGATGTGGT
>NZ_DEXN01000032.1:4079-48056 GCF_002364155.1 Alcanivorax sp. UBA3183 | reverse complement strand
TTTATCTGGGATCAGGATGTGGTGGCGATCATTCAGAAAGGCGTTCTGGAAGGCAAAGCCGGTCGCTACAACCTGGCTGGTGACGGCGCCCTCAGCATTCATGAGCTGGGCCGCTTGCTGGGTAAACCGGTGGTCTCCGTGCCTGCAGGCCTGATTCGTGCGGCCCTGTGGATCGGCAACCGCCTGGGCCTTACCCGTTACACACCCGGGCAGGTGAATTTCCTGCGCTACCGGCCGGTGCTGGCCAATCGACGACTCAAGGAAGACTTCGGCTATATCCCGCGCAAGACCTCGGAGCAGGTGTTCCGCTTCTATATAGCCGGGCAACAACAGAGGAACGATGAATGAAAACAGTACTAATTACCGGGGCCGCGTCCGGCCTCGGTTGGGCCCTGTCCCAGCAGGCTTTCTCGCTGGGACATCGGGTCATCATGACCGATATGAACGCCCTGCTGCTGGCAGCACGGGCCGATGCCCTGGCCAGCCAGGATCCATCCCGGGTTTCCTTTCACCGGCTGGATGTGACCGACAGTGAGGCCATCACCGCACTGGTGGCCTTGCTCAAGGAAAAGGAAGGTGGCCTGGATGTGCTGATCAACAACGCTGGTATTACCCACCGTTCCCTGGCGGACAAGACTGACATTGCCGTATTCCGCAAGGTCATGGCGGTGGACTGGCAGGCGCCGGTGGAAATGGCCGTGGCCTGTTTGCCGCTGCTCAAGCGTAGCGGTGGTGGCATCATCAATATCGGTTCCATGGCCGGCTGGATGCCGGTGCTGGGGCGAGCTGGCTACTGCAGTGCGAAAAGCGCCCTGAGCCAGTTTTTCGAGGTGCTGCGCGGCGAGGTGGCGCAGTATGGAGTGCATATCCTGATGGTGTATCCCAGCTTCCTCGACACGCCTATTGAAACCAATGCTTTGGGCCATGATGGTCAGCCTGCCGCACACCCCCGTTCCATGGTGGGTGCCATGCAGACGCCGGAGTGGATGGCAGAGCGAGTGTTCGAGGCCTATTACCGCAAGAAAAAGCGCCTCTTCCCGGATCGTTTTACCTGGTTCGCCAGCCTGTTGTGGCGACTGGCGCCGGACTTCTACCAGCGCATGATGGTGCGCAAGTTCGCTTCCGAACTGGAACCGCATTAATGGCAGAGATGATCACGCTGCCCTGGCTGCTGCTGGGGCTGTTTATCTTTCTGGCCTTCACCACCGAAGCCGCCACCGGGTTTGGCAGCATCGTCATTGCCCTGTCGCTGGGGGCGCTGGTGTTGCCGATTGCAGAGATTCTGCCGGTGCTGGTGCCGCTCAATATTGTCATGAGCAGCACCCTGAGTTGGCGTCACCGCCGCGCCATTCACTGGCCCACCCTGTGGAAACTGATCCTGCCATTGATGGTGGTGGGGACTTTGGCCGGTTACGGGTTGCGTCCCTGGCTGGGGGACCAGTTGCTCAAGAATGCCTTCGGTGTGCTGGTGCTGTGGTTCAGCGGACGGGAGTTGTGGCGAATGTGGCGTGGCGCGACTGCCTCAGCCCATGGCGGCCTGTGGGCCCGCGTGTGGATGTTTCTGGCGGGTATCACCCATGGTCTGTTTGCCTCCGGTGGCCCGCTGCTGGTCTATGCCCTCAGCGGCCTGTCCCTGGACAAGCAACGCTTCCGCGCCACCCTGATTCTGGTGTGGCTGGCTCTCAACAGCCTGCTCACCCTGGTGTTCCTGCTGGATGGCAGCCTGCTGCCAGCAGCGCCCCGTATTGCCATGCTGGTACCGGTGGTCATCGTTGCCATGGTGGTGGGGGAAGTGTTGCATCACCGGGTCAACGAGCAGCGATTCCGGCAGGCGGTGTTTGTGGTGCTGGCCGTGACCGGGGGGATTCTGGCCTGGCCGGGGTGAGATGAGCTACGAGCTACGCTCGTTNNGGATAGGGAAGGTCTGGAAAGTTACTCGTGCTTCGTCATTTCGACGAAGCCGCTGTAGGAGCGGCGCTTGAGCCGCGAACCGCGCTTGCGCGGAAATCGACCGTAGGGCGATCAGGCCATTCAGACCTCGACAGGTCTATCCAAACACAACCAGCCCATACCCAGCCCAATGTGGATTGGATTGCCCGGCGGCGACCAGGTACTTCGTGGCTCCACTCTTACCCAAAAGGCAATTTTCCTTTCCTCTGTCATAATGCTATTGGTTTCCTGTCGTCCGGTTTATGTTCAGGAGTTGCCATGTCCCATGTGGAGATTCGTCCGGTTACCGGTTTTGCCGTAGAGCCCTGGCTGGATGAGCTGGCTGAACTGCGCATTCAGGTATTTCGGGATTTTCCCTATTTGTACGAGGGGGATCGGGACTACGAGCGTCGTTATCTGGATCGCTATGCCCAGTCTGATCGCAGCGTCTTTGTGTTGGCGCTGGAGTTCAACCGGCTGGTGGGGGCGGCCACGGCATTGCCGCTAATGGATGCGGACGAGGAATTTCAGGCACCGTTCCGGCAACTGGGCGCGGAGCTGGGTTCGGTATTCTATTTTGGCGAGTCGGTATTGCTACAACCTTATCGGGGTGAGGGGGTTGGCCACCGCTTCTTTGATCTACGCGAGCAGTACGCGGCGGATTTTGGATTTCTGCACACGGCGTTCTGTGCCGTGGAGCGCCCGGATGACCACCCTCTGCGCCCTGACAGTTATCGCCCGCTGGATGATTTCTGGCGCGGCCGGGGCTATTTCCCCCAGAGGCAGCTGGTGGCCCATTTCGACTGGACTGACGTGGGCGAGGTGACACCTACCCGCAAGGCCATGCAGTTCTGGCTACACAGTCTTTAATCGGGCCTAAGAAAAAGGGTGGCTCAGCGGCAATCCGCCGGCGGATGTCTGTTTGTAGATGACTGTTTTTGCCGAGTTTTCTTCTCTGCTGCTAGATATGCAGCTTTGCGCGTTTTTAATATTGCAATAATTGCGTATTTCGTTTGTGTGGCGCTGCCATCAATCTTTCATCTATATGAGCGATTAACCGTCAACTTGTGCCTCCTATACTCGGTGCCTCGAGTGTGAATTTGTTGTGAAGGGGGGCTTCATGGAGCGTGATTACCGCACTCATCAACACTGGGCGGCTCGCCTTGCCCGACAGGCCGTGATTATCTTGCCGCTGGCATTGCTGGCGGTGGGTGTCGCGGTGATGGTGGCAGGGTAACGACAGGTTCGATGCAGGGCGCCGGATAAAAATCTGAAACGCGAGATCTAGGGGCATTTATTTACCGATCGGTGTCGGGCGCCTTCTGCATCAACACCACCGGATTGTCCACCAGCGAGATGTGCCAGCCCTGCTTCCGGGCCAGCCAGGCGAAGGTGTCCGGCTGCCAGAAACACACATGGGTCGGGTCGCGGTGGTAATACCAGTGGGCAAAGGCGTTATCGTCGACCAGCCAGTGGGTCATGATGCCCAGCCAGCCGCCGGGTTTCACCAGCAGGGCGAATTGCTGCCATTCCCGTTCAGGGCGGTGCAAGTGCTCCACCACTTCCGTGCAGGTGACAAAGTCGTATTGCTGATCCAGCGGTGCCGGATCCGGGTCGTAGATCGGGTCATAGGTGCGACAGGCAAACCCGCGCTCGTTCAGCATCTGTGCCAGCGCCGGGCCCGGTCCGCAGCCGAAGTCCAGGCCGCAATCGCCGGGTTTCAGGCGCTCGCATAGCGGGTCCGCCAGCTGTGACAGAAATCGCCGATAGCCGGCGTCCCCGGGGGTATTGTCGTGATGGTCATAGTGGGCTTTTTCCGTTTCCGGGTCTGGCAGTGTGGCCGGGTCTGCAAAGGTCAGCTGGCAGGTGCCGCAACGAAAAAAGTCACGGACATCCAGCTGGGCAAACGGTTGTGCGAGGTTGCCGCAGAGCGTGCAATGCAGCATGTCAGCTTGATTCCAGCCACCGCTGGATGCGCGCATAAGTGCGGCTTTCCTCGATCATGGTCATATGGCCCATCTGGTAGAACAGCTCTCGGGTGAGCCCGTCGGCCTGGGGATAGAGACGCGTGGCGAGCCCGCTGTCCACGGTTACCAGCCAGTCGCCGCGGGGTTGTGGGTGGCCCGGTTCGCTGACACTGCCGGCAATGAAAAGTTGCTCCACCTGGCTATCCAGCGGCACCTTGCTGCTGGGGCGTGATTCGTCCAGGGGACGGTCCCGCCACTGGTCTTCCAGCACATAACCAAAGCGCAGGTCGCGGATGCCGTCGGAGCGCAGATTGGCCAGCCGCATCAGAGGGCGGGAGTAGGGAGTCGCGCCGAGCAGGCGGTTGGCCTGATTGCCGGCGCGTTCCAGCATGGCGCCCTGATGAGGGGAGCCCAGGCAGGCCAGGTGAGTGACCTTGTCGGTCCAGGCGTCGCCGCGCTGGCGGCCCTGATGCAGGGCGCTGCGGGCCACCAGCCCCCCCATGGAGTGGCCAATCAGGATGACCCGCCGGGGCAGGGCGGTATGGGCCAGCAGCCCGGCCAGTTTGCGGCCATTGTCGGAGATGTGCAGGCCGGTGTTATAGCGCAGATAGCGCACATCGGCTTTCATCTCACCGCGGGCCCAGTGGCTGAAGGCATCAGCCGCCGGGTTGTTCCAGCAGGCATCGTTCATACACAAGCCATGGATAAACACCACCAGGGTGTCGCCCTGCACCGGACCGGTGGGCAGTAGAGCCATCGGCAGGGAGTAGGGGCTATTCTGTTCGGCCAGCAGCTGACCGAAAATGCCGTTGACGATACTTTGCAGGTCCAGGCTGTCACGAAGTTCCCGGTTGGGGTCCGCCAGCAAGTCCGCCATGCCTGCCACATTGCCCGCCTGGCGAAAGCCGTAACGGATCAGGTTGTAGACCATCGGCGCGGGGGTGTAGTCGTTGCCGCGCAGGCCGAACGGATTGGCTACGGTGCCATGAATATCCTGCACCACCTGGGTGATTTCGTTGCCCACACGGGTAACCAGTTGCGCCAGCCCGCCCACATTTCGGCCTATTTGCTTCATGGGTTCTCCTTATCTTGCCTGCATCATAGCAGGGCGCTGCCAGTCTGTCGGAAACGACGGGCGTGGCTGCGTAAAAATCCTTCGGCGTATTGGGCTGGCAACGTAATGATTCGTAAAATGCCCGCGCTTTGCGTGTTTGTTCTTGGTGTGCGGCCCATGATGACGATACAGTCTGGATTGTCTTAATGACTGATATTTCAAGGAGTGAGTCTATGCATACTTTCGGTAAAGCAGCTTTAGCAGCATTGTTTGCCTCTTCCGCCCTGCTGGCGGGTTGCGACAGCAGCGACGGGCCGGTGGAAAAGGCCGGTGAAAAAGTGGACGAAGCGGTAGACTCCATGAACCCGCAAGGTCCCATGGAAGAAATGGGCGAAGATCTCGACAATGCCTATGATAGCGCTGAAGAATCAGCCGAGAGCATGAAAGACGCCGCCGAGCAGTAATGGCAGCGGATACATGCTGAAAAAGCCGCCTTCGGGCGGCTTTTTTTATGGGTGCCTTTCTGTCACCTGGCAGGTTGACAGCAATCTATCGATAGCTTGCTGTTCCGGTGGCGTGATCAGTAGCCGGTAGCGTTGTTTGATCTGTTGCCAGTGCTGCCCGTACTGGCACCAGTAATCCCGGTTTTCCGGTAGCCACTGGTCCGGGCTGCCCGCGCCCTTGCTGCGATTGGCGCTGGCAGAGACGGGCAACAGATTGCCCGGATCATTGGCAAACTGGCGCCGATGGCGTTCATCCCAACCATCGCCACCATGGCCGTGGGCATGGCGCAGTGGCACCAGGTGGTCGATATCCAGGTCGCCTGCGGCGGTAAAGGTCTCTCCGCTGTAGGGATCGTGCCAGCGTCCGCGGGCCACGGTGCATCGATCATCCCGGGTAAAGGTCACGGGCACCTGGCTGGTGGCAATCAGGATCTCCGCGCGGGTGTCCTGGCAGTCGCCATCCTCATCCAGCCAGTGGGGCCAGTCACTACGCTCATAGAGGCCGGAAAAGGCCCGTTGCTGTTGGCGGGCTTCCTGTTCCGCCTGTTGTTGCTGGCGATGCAGGGTCAGGCAGGGTTCACGGTGGCAGTGATACTGGTCGGTGGTCCGGTTGGTGTGGCCGCCCTGCTTGTCCAGGCCGCCGGGGTGGCTGTGGGCGAGGCTGGCGATAACGATCAGGAAACCAGCAAAGAGTCGATTGAGCAAAAGGGAAGTCCAGAGAGCAGCAATATGATCAGGATATTACCACGCTAATATGTAGGCGATATCTTACAGTGCAAATTAAGGCAATAGTCCGATAGCAGCAAGATACAAACGGCAACGAGGCAAAACGAAATTCCACTGTGGATAGCTCCGGCTCGTCGCTAGAGTGAAGCTGCCGGGCTGTAGCCGCTTCATGCGTGCGGTTTGTCCAGGGCGTTGTTTGCAGTGCATTTTGAGTAGTAGCAGTTGCAGGAGTCTCGGCTATGGGAAGCCAAACGGAAACGGATCGGTGGCGTCAGCAGGAGTTGGCGCTTACCGCCGTAGAACATCGCCTTCAGGCGCTGGGTGAGTATCTGGCGGTATATCGCGCCAGTTATGCCTCCAGCGGTGAAGGGCGCCACTACGCCAGGGTGCGAATGCTGCGCAAGGACATTGGTCGCTTGCGGGCCTGGTGGTGGTATCTGCAGGCGACTCGTAGAGGGGCTACCTGGTTGCCGCTGTTGCACCGTGTGGTGGGGTTGCTGGCGGTGTTTGTCAGTCCGATTCGTCGTGGTGGACGTCGTCGCCATTCTTCAGGGATGCTGCGCCACCTGACCAGCCACAGCCTGATCGAACGGGCTTATGCGGCCCTTGAGGACGATCTCCAGGGGCAGCTGCTGACCCTGCGGCTGGCCCAGTACCAGCGCCCCACGGAAAGCCGCAGTCGAGAGATCAACAGATTGCAACGACAACTGGAAGAAGTGGCTGGCCTGCGCAGCAGCGGGTTGCCCGAGCCGCGCCGGTTGACCGCCATTTGCCATCTTCTGCATCGGGTAATGACGGTGCGCCAGTGGTTGGGTCTGCAGTTACCTCTGGCTAACCTGGTGGACCGTTAATGTTGGCAGCGAATCGACTGGCCCCGGCTCTGGAAAGTCTGCCGCGGGTGTTTGCCCTGTCAGACCTGAAGCAGTTGCTGCCCGGAGAGGAAGACCAGGCGCTGGATGTGGCATTGCGTTGGCTGGAAGCTGGCGTCATCAAGCAGGTGGCGCCGCCGCGGCCGGTTTTCTTCAAGGTAATACTGGGCGAGGAACTGGATGAGGTGGATCGCTGCCGTGGCTTGTTGCGGGCTTTTCCCTCACTGGTGATGGTGGCAGGTTCGGTCCTGTGGCGGCAGGGTCTCAGTGCCCAGCGCGACACACTGCTGGAATGCTGTGTGTCGGAGAGTGAATTGAACTGCAACCTGCCGGGCGTGGCCCTGCGCTGGCGGCCACCGGCCTGGTGGGCTGCGGTGCGACAGGCCGGGGGGATTGCCGGCGATCACCACGGTGTGGCCATGCTGACCCCGGAAATGGCGTTGGCCGATGCGGCGGCATTCGGGGATGTGTGGATGCCGGATCGGGGCGCGGTGGATTGGAACCAGCTGTCTACCGCCAAACTGAGTGAGGCCACCCAGCACTTGCTGCCGCTGCGTGAGGAGGGGGGTGTCCGCACGGATTGACGGGGCCTGCCGGACTGTTATTAAATGAGAACCATTATCAGTTCTTCAGGGTTCTTTTCCCATGTGGTTTGCCGTTCTGGCCACCCTGGCCAGTGTTGTCCTTTTTTATCTTAGTGATCGCCAGCAGCGCTGGCTGGATCAGCCACTTCCGGGGCTGTCGCGGCTGCTGGCCTTGTTGTTGCTGGCTGCTTCCGCTGTCCTCTGGATGGTGACTTTGGGGATGGGTGTCGGGCTCTTTGTGGGGCTCTGGGTGTTTGCCCTGCCGGCGATGCTGTTGCCGTTGATGGCCGGGCATTACCGTGACAGCTTCCAGCGGGGGCTGCGCGGATGAGATATTTTCTGGGCGTTCTGCTCAGCCTTCCCTTGTCGTTGATGCTGATCGGGCTGCTGGCGGCGGCATTGCCGATGCCCTGGCAGGGATGGTTGGTGCTGCAACTGATTGCGGCCATCGTGCTATGGATGCTTCTGGCGTTGCTGGTGGCCCTGCCGGCAAAGACCTGGCCGCCGCTGATCGCCCTGGTGGTCGGTAACCTGGCTGCCTGGCTGGTCCTGCAGGCTACACCGCTATACGGGGTGGGCGCATGAAAGGAGAGCGTTTGCGCCGGATGATCGATCTGCATGCCTGGCTGGGCATGGCCAGCGGCCTGGCGCTGTTTGTGGCCTTTTTCGCCGGCGCCATCAATGTGTTTCACCACGAGCTGCATCACTGGCAGGAGCCACATTTCGCGGAGCAGACGACCACGCCCATGGGTATGGACCGACTGCTGGAGCGGGTCACCGAACAGTATCCGGATGCCCGCAAACGTCTGTACCTGCTTCCTGACGATGATGATCCCGGTGTGATGTGGTTTGAGTCCGCCGACAGTGATTGGGTCACCGCCCACGCCACGGATTTCAATGCCGAAGGGGTGCACGAAGCGACTCCCCGCTCGGCGCTGGCGGATTTTATCAATGAACTGCATTTTGCCCTGGGTATTCCCAATCCCGGTTGGCCGATCAATATCGGCATGACATTCATGGGGCTGATTTCGGTGATGTACGGGGTCGCGCTTTTCAGCGGGCTGCTGATCCACTGGCCGAAAATCCGCAAGGAATTCTTTGCTCTCAAGCACGAGGGCAACATGCGCCGTTACTGGAAAAACCTGCACAACGTGATCGGCATTATCAGCTTCCCGTTCCATCTGATCATGTCGGTGACCGGTGCTGCCATGGGCATGTTTACCGTGGTGGCGGTGTTGCTGGGGGCGCTGGTCTTCGGGCCCCAGTTGCGCGGGGTGATCACCGAGCAAACCGAAGTGTGGTCGGCGGTGGAGAGCCAGGGCAACACCGTAATCATGCCGCGCATGGGCGATGTGCTGTCCGCCGCCCGTAATGAGCTGCCGGAACTGACCGTGGACTGGCTGGAAATCCGCGGCTATGGCGATGCCGCCGGCTGGATTGATGTGGCCGGCTCCGTGCCGGGGTATGTGGGGCATCATGCCCATGTGGTGCTGGATCCGACTCTGGGGCCGTTGCGCGTGATTGCGCCGGGGCAGCGCAGCCTCAACTTTGCCAGCCTGTCACCGGTTTACTCCCTGCACTTCGGTGATTACGGCGGCCTGCTGGTAAAACTGTTGTATTTCCTCCTGGGGCTGCTGGGCTCGCTACTGTTTGTCTCCGGCAATATTCTCTGGTGCGAGCGCCGTTCGGATCGCACCGGCCCGGGGCGATCCTCGGCCTTTCTGTTGCGCCTGACTCTGGGGGTCTGTGCGGGTGTGGTGATCGGCGTTGCTTTCAGCTTCCTGGTCAGCAAGCTGTTGCCGCATACCCCGTTGAGCGGGCTGGTGGCCCTGGCTGAACGGGGTGTGTTTGCCGTGATTCTGGTGTTGCTGGTGGCTTGGAGTCTGCGCGCGTCGCCGCTGCGATTCAGCAGTCAGATGCTTCGTGTTGCGCCGTTCTGCTATCTCTCCATACCCCTGTTGCAGACGGTACTGGAAGGCAGCCATGCCTGGCTGGAAGCGGATAACCGGCTGATCAATCTGGTATTGCTGGCCGTGGCGGCCTGCCTGTGGGTGGTGCGCCGCCAGTTCCGCAAGCGGATACGTCAGGCCGAGCCCCATCCGTTGTGGGTGGGTAAGGTCTCCGAGGGCGATCCCAGGCACCTGACCGACACCGAGCGGGAAGCCGATGCGGTGGCCTCGGATTCAGCCAGGTAACGAAGACGCTTGCACAAAAAAAGGGCCGGAATATCCGGCCCTTTTTTGTTGGCGATAGGCTCCCTCACTTCAGAAGCGGTAGGTCGCCTGCAGGCTCAGGCCGTGGGCGCTGTTTTCAAACTCCGCCCGGTAGCTGGATTGATCCACCTTGCCCTTCTTCTCTTGCAGATACGCGTATGCCGCATCCAGGGTCAGGTCGGCGGTGGGGCTCCAGCCGGCGCCCAGGGTGAAGATGTCCCGGTCGCTGACCGGAATCCGCACGGTGCGGTGGGCATCGTTGGTGGGCGAGTTGTCCCGGGCGTAGCCGGCACGCACCACCCATTGCGGGTTCAGCTGGTAGGCGCCGCCGAAGGCAACTGCCCAGGTGTCTTCCCATTTCAGCTCTTCGGAAATGGTGGCGAAGCTGCCCGCGTAGGCCGGGTGTACGCCGCTGTTGTTCACTTCAATACCTCTCAGGCGGCTCCAGCGGGTCCAGGTGGTGCCCAGGTTCAGAGTCAGTTTGTCGGTGGCCCGGAAGCTGACAGAGGTATCCACGGATTCCGGCATGGTGATGTCCAGTTCTGCATCGTAGCTGCCATTGAGCCCGGGCAGACCGGTGGGAATCATCGGGTTGGGTGGAATCGGACCCAGCATGCCGTTGGCGCCGCTGACCTTGGTGCGACCTTCCAGTGAGTAGTCAGTCTTGGAGTGATAGGTCAGGCCCCAGTCCAGCCGGTCGTTCACTGCTACCAGCAGGCCCAGGGTATAGCCCACGGCCAGATCGTCGCCTTCGATATCCACCTCGGCATCGCCGCTGCCGGGGATCGGGCCGGGCACGGCCGCGTTCGGCACATTGCTGCTCAGGGCGCCGTCGATGCGGTTGAAGGTGGGGCCAAAGCCTACGGATACCTTGTCGGTGAAGGCGTAGCTCAGGGTGGGCTGGATGGTAACCACCTGCACTTCGCTTTTCAGGCCGTTGTAGCGGCCTTGCCAGCCATCCTCGTAATCACTGATGACGCCAAAGGGGGCGTACACGCCGATGCCGGCATGCCAGTTGTTGTTGAGCGGGGTGACGTAATAGCCAAACGGAATGGTGGTGAAGGGCACCATGTCACCGTCGTTGCTGCCGCCCTGGCCCAGTTTCCCCTGGGGGTTACGGATGTCGGTGCTGGCGTCAATAAAGGCCAGGCCGCCGCTGATCTCGGCGCGCTTCAGACGGCTCATACCGGCCGGGTTGCCATAAAGGGTGCTGGCGTTGGCGGCGCTGGAAGCGCGACCGGCGTAGGCGGAGCCGGCGCTGCTGGCGCTTTGTTCGTTGAGGGCCAGGCCATTGGCCAGGGCCTGGCTGGAAGTCGCGGCAATGGCTGCTGCCAGCAGGGCGTTGTTCGAATACTTCATGATAGCTTTCCCGAGTTGTTTTTTGCGCGGGCAAGTTAACATTCGGATACAGTTTATTACAGGTTGTTTATCGTCAATGTCGCCGAAAAAACAGGATAAAAGCGTCATTAATATGGAAACATGATGTTTATTGTTGTGAAGGTGGTTCGGGAATAAATTGAGTGTTTACCGCTGTTTGGCTCTGCGTGTGAGGGCTTGCTGGTGTTGCGGAATGGTGGAATGAGGGACAGTCAGCGTGGGCGGGAGGAAACCCGTTTCGGCGCCATTCAGGTATTTGCGGATGCAATGGTCGGGACTGCGAGGAGGAATGGGCGCGGCAATGGATGGTGCTGCCGCGCCGGAATGGGACAATGGAGAATTTGCTGTTGCCAGAGGCAGGCTGTCCGCCTTGCCAGGGATCTACAGGCCGGGACGTCTGCCGGGCTGGTTAACGGCCTTGCGGGTGAATATCCCGATGATGGGCGTGCCCTGATCCTGCAGAATCGGCTCGATGTCCCGGTGCAGGGCGTGGTACCGGTAAAACGGCACTCGTGGGAACAAGTGATGGATGGAATGCAGGTTCTGGCCCAGCCAGAACCACTCCAGCGGTTTCATCCAGCGGGGCATGATCAGGCTGTTGGTATTGCGATAGCGCTCACTGACCTTGTAGGGGTGATGCGGACGATAGGCAAACCAGTAGGCGGTGAAGAGTCCGCCGGTGTAGTAGCCGAGCAGAATCACCGCCACCGTGCCGGGCTGGTCCACCATGACCAGAAAGGCAATCCGCCAGCCCAGTGAGACCACCAGCTCGGCGCAATAAATCAGTTTTTCCTTCAGCGACGCGCTGCCCCAGCTGTGCTGAACAAAAAACGTATTCTGCACCCACTGGAAACGCAGGCCTGCGGCCAGCAAACCCAGTGGGCCTTTCTGCATTCCGCTGATAATGAAGTCCGGGTCCTTGTCCGGCTGGTTGGTGTAGCGGTGGTGGGTAAAGTGTTCGATGCGGTGGGAGGCATAGGGAATCGCAATGATCGGAGCCACCAGGTACCCGCACAGATCGTTGATCCATTTATGACTGTCATTCTGCCCGTGGATGTTGCCGTGGGCCGCCTCATGCAGCGGCGTATAGGACATATAGGTCAGCGCTGCCACCAAGAGATAAGCACCCCAGGCCGGCAGGGAGCCGCTGGCAAACAGAGAGAGTGTGGCAACAAATGCGGCTACCACGGCCAGGGTCAGTAATATTGTCGGCCAGGCGGTTTTCCCCATATAGTGCTTGGCGCAGGCAATGGCCTGCTTGTTCAGTGTGGCCGAATCCATGGTGTCGCCTCTTGTTGGTTTCATCAGGCTCAACACTACGGTGCTCCCACAACAACCAGAATAGCCGCCGTGGCCAATCGCCCTGCATAAGTGGCCAGAGTGTGACGGGGCGGTATCTGCGGGACGGGCAATGCAGCATTCAGACGACAAGCTTCATCCGGTGGCCATCAGTCAGGTCATGCTCAACTTCGCCCAGCGACATGGCATCGACCGGCAAACCTGCCTGCTCGGCACCGGTATTGCCGACGAAGCCTTGTCCAGTGGCGAGGGTCTGGTTACCCGCACCCAGGAAATGCGCCTGATCGAAAATCTCATGCTGGCCCTGCCGGCAGCCGGAGTGGGCGGTTTTGAGCTGGGTCGGCAATACAACCTGGCCACCTTCGGGGTATGGGGATTCGCCCTGCGCACCTGCAAGACCCTGCGCGATGCCGCCGCCCTGGGCGTACGTTACCTGCCGTTGAGCACGGCCTACTGCCGGATTACGGTCTGTGAGCAGGGCGATACGTTCGGCGTGACATTCGATCCTGACCCGATACCGGCGCACCTGCGCCAGTTTTTGCTCGAGCGAGACATGGCTACCGCCCTCAATCTGGTCAGGGAAATCACGCTTCAGGGGGTGGCGTTTACGGGTATCGAGTTCACTGGCGAACCGGATGTGGCGGCGTCCGCCGTGGCGGAGCTGTGCGGCGTGATGCCCACCTTTCATGCCCGCGCCAACCGTATCCTGGTCAACCGTGCCGGGGCCAACCAGCCGTTCCCCGGCTACGATCCGGTGCTAACCCGCATGCTCGAGCAGCAGTGTCGGCAGCGTATGGACACCGTGGAAAGCAGTGGCGTCGCCGGCAAGGTTCGCCAGAAACTGCTCGGAGAGCTGGGCTTGGGCGCTACCCTTAACGACATGGCCAGCGAGCTGGCCCTCTCTTCCCGCAGTCTGCGTCGCAAACTGGAACAGGAAGGCACCAGCTACCGCGACCTGGTTGAGGAGGAGCGCCGCCAACTGGCCTTGCAGCTGCTCAGCAACACCACCATGAAAATCGAAGAGATCGCCGCCCATCTGGCCTATACCGATGCCGGCGGCTTTGTTCGTGCCTTTCGGCGCTGGCAGGGCTGCTCGCCCAGTGAGTACAGGGGGGATTTGCCTGGGTGAAATCCACCGTGGGACACAAAAAAGGGGCCTCCCAGTAAGGAGGCCCCTTTCTTTTATATGGCACGCCCGAGAGGATTCGAACCTCTGACCTTTGCCTCCGGAGGGCAACGCTCTATCCAGCTGAGCTACGGGCGCAAAACCTGTTGCAGTCGACCGGATGAGGTTGGTCAGTTCCGACGATCTGCAGATGAAGAACTTGGGGGTTCAACGGGCGCGAATGATAGCCGGTTGTGGCGTTGGCGTCCATGGATGGGATGCATTGTGGGCGCAGATGCTTATAATCTGCGCGCGCCGTGTGATCACGGCAGTCATTTCGCGGCAGTCTGCCTCTTTCGGGTTTCCGGCAGTACTGTTTTCCTTACGAGCCCGTGTCTGTGACCAGACAAGTGTATCGGAGGAAACAGGATGAACCTGTACTGGATTGTGCTATTACTGGCAGTGATCGTGGAAATTGCCTGGGCCATGAGCCTCAAATGGATTCAGGTGCAGCCCGGGGTGGCGTCCATTGGCACGGCGCTGGTGCTCACCGCCCTGAACATGCTGATGCTGTCCTATGCCATGAAAGGCATTCCGGTGGGTACCGCCTATGCGGTCTGGACCGGCCTGGGTGCTGTGGGCATTACCGTGTTGGGCATTCTGTTCTTCAAGGACCCGGCCAGCCTGTCACGGTTGGCCTTCATGGGGCTGGTGGTGGTCGGCATTATCGGCCTCAAGTTGACGGCTTCACCGGCCTGATGACGAGTTTGGGCTCGCACGCGTGTGCCGTCCATTTTACAATCTTTTCCCATGAATTCCCCGATTAATCGGTACCCTCTGCGGGCAGATGTTGGCCGCCAACTGATGGAGAAAACTGTGCGCATTGCTTATCTGGAAGATGACATGGCTCAGGCTGAGCTTGTCACTCACTGGCTTAAGGAAGCGGGCCATAACTGCATTCACCTGGCCAGCGGGCGCGAGTTCATGTCCCTGTTGCGGCGTGACACCTTCGACATTCTGGTGCTCGATTGGGAAGTGCCGGATATGAATGGCTACGCCGTGCTGGAGGAAGTTCGGGCCAGCGGCAACCGCACCCCGGTGCTGTTTGCCACCCAGCGGGACGATGAGTCCTCCATTGTGGGAGCACTCAGTCAGGGTGCGGACGACTATATGGTCAAGCCTACCAAGCAAGCGGAATTGCTGGCCCGGATAGCCGCGTTAGGGCGTCGGGCGGGGGTATCGGATATGGATGATGACACTGCCCTGACTGTGGGGCCCTGGACGGTGGACCGGTCGCGACGGCAGATTCTGCTGGCGGACGAGCCGGTGAAGCTGACCGACAAGGATTATGAGCTTGCCAGCTATCTGTTCCAGAATGTGGGTAAGCTGATGAGTCGTGCCCACCTGCTGGAAAAGGTCTGGGGTATCATGACTCCGATCGAATCTCGTACTGTGGATGTGCATATCAGCCGCATCCGTCGCAGCCTGCAGATACGCCCGGAGCAGGGCTACCGCATCAAGACGGTTTACCAGCATGGTTACCGCCTGGAGCCGATTGAGGAATAACGCTATGAGGGTCTGGTTGTGTGCAGCCTTGCTGCTGGGACTGACGACTGCCGCAGCAGCATCCGACGACTGGCATTACACCCTGCGCCCGGGGGATACCCTGTGGAAGGTCTGCCAGCAGTTTGCCCAGGAACCGGCTGCCTGCTGGCGTGATCTGGCCAGCCATAATTCGCTGAAAAACCCTCATAGTGTCGAACCGGGCCAGAACCTGCTTGTCCCCATTGCCTGGCTGAAGGAAAAGCCGATTCCTGCGCGGATTGTCGCAGTTCGCGGTGAGGTGATGCTGTATCCCGCTGCCGGTGGCGAGGCACGTCAGGTGCAGAGTGGTGAGACAGTGGCCTTTGGCGATGCGCTGGAAACCGCTACCGGCGCCAGTGCCCGGTTAGAGTTTGCCGATCAGTCCGAAGTGGTGATCAAGCCTGGCAGCTTGCTGGTGGTCAACCGCTATCGCCGTTTTCTGGATCAACAGGGCGAGCAGACGGAACTGCGTCTGCAGCGCGGTAATATTCGCAACACGGTAACTCCGGCCAGTAACGATGATCGTACCTTCAAGGTCTTCACCCCTGGCGCGGTCGCGGCGGTGCGTGGTACCGAGTACTACGTCAGCGTGGACGCCGGTGAAACCACCCGCAACGAAGTGGTGGATGGCCGGGTGGATGTCAGTGCCCGGGGCACCCGTCGTGATGTGCAAGCCGGTTTCGCCACCCTGGCCCGGCTTGACCAGCCGCCCATTGAACCGGTGCCTCTGTTGCCGGCCCCGTCGGTGGAGCTGGCAGTAACCCACGAGGATGTGGCGGCGGCGTGGCCCACCCAGGCGGATGCGGCCAGTTACTGGCTGGAGTGGTATCGCCAGCGCGATGGGTTGTTGTTGGGCCAGGCGTCCTTGCAGGCCGGTCACTGGCAACAGGATTTACCGGTAGGCGATTACCGTCTGTTGGTGCGTGCGGTGGATGAAAACGGCCTGCGTGGCCACGAAAGCTGGACCAATTTCTCCATTGAGCCCGCACCAGAGCCCGTGCCTGAAAAGGATTCCAAATGGGACCTGTGGGTCTTCCTCGGCGGAGCCGCGTTGTTGCTGGCGCTGTAACGGATGCGCTCGCGCCTGAATGCCTATCAGCGTCGCTATCTGGCTGAACACATATCAGTGCTGTTTCTGGTGGTCGGTCTCTGCGCCCTGCTGAGTCTCAGCGGGGCTTTGTCCTTCGTTGACCGCTACATTTACGACAACCTTCTTAAAACCCTCCCGGACGACCCGTCCCCGGATCTGGTTATCGTCGGCATCGACGAATACAGTCTGCGGGAGATCGGTCGCTGGCCCTGGGATCGGAAGGTCCACGCCCAATTGATCAACCGTCTTACCGATATGGGGGCACGGGCGATACTGGTGGATCTGATCCTGTCCGAGCCGGACCGCAACAACCCGGATTCCGATCTGGCCCTGGTGCAGGCCATGGCGGCCAATGGCCATGTCTATCTGCCGGTGCACGTGGAGCAACTGCGGGCCGGTGGCCAGCTCATCGAAGTCTTGCCCTATGCACCGTTCGCCCGTGCCGCCGCCGGGTTGGGGCACGTGGACCTAGAGCTGGACAGCGACGGGGTAGCCCGCTCTGTGTACATGCGCTCGGGTATCGGTCAGGCCTGGTGGCCGCATATCACCCAGACCCTGCTGATCCAGGAAGGGATGCTCCCGGAGAATACCTTCCCGGCGAACAAAGGCGAGGAATTCTCCGGGCTGGCCAATGTGCGTCGCTACCACCGTTATGTGCCCTTTGTCAGCGGTCCCAACAGCTACCCGCAGGTGTCCGCGGTGGAGTTGCTGAACAACCTGATTCCGGAGCAGCTGATCCGCGACAAGATCGTGCTGATTGGTGCCACCGCTGCCGGCCTGGGTGACATGCTGCCCACGCCCATGGCCAGCCAGGGTGAGTTGATGGCCGGGGTGGAGGTCAACGCCAATCTGCTGGATGCATTGCGCTCGGATCGGCTGATCCGGGAGCTGCCCATGAGCAGTGTGCTGGTGCTGGGGGCCGTACTGGCGTTGTTGGCGCCGCTGTTGCTGCCCTATGTGCTGCCGCGCTGGAGTATTCCGCTGGTGGCCGGGGTGATTCTGCTCTGTCTGCTGACAAGCATGGTGGTGTTGGTCGTGTTGCGGCTGTGGTTCCCGCCATCCGGTGCCATGGCGGCGGCATTGATGGGCTACCCGTTGTGGACCTGGCGGCGCCTGGAATATTCCCTCTCCTATATGCGCCATGCCCTGGAGCGGTTATCCGAATACAGCGATTTGAATCAGCGCCTGACCCGGCCGTCCACCCTGGAGCAGATGGGACGGATGTTCGATCAGGTGTTGCCCGTGCGTGCCTGGCGATTGCTGGGTGGGGAAAAACCCTGGCGCGGTGGCGACAGCCTGCCGGCTGCCACCTGGAAAGGATCGCTGGCGCGCCAGTATCGTTTCAAGCATGAGGGGCGCCGCTACGAGCTGGACCTGGTGTGGCATCAGGCGCTGCATGCGGATACCTATGATTACTGGGTGAGGGCGATGCTGGTACGGGTGCGCACCCATGCTCCCACCGTGGGGCCCCGCTATGAAGTGCTGGAAAAACATATCGACCGGCTACGTCGGGAAGAGGCTCGTCAGGAGGCCCTGACCCGATTCTTCCAGGTGACCCTGGCACAGATCCGCGAAGGAGTGGTGATCGCTGATGCCTGTGGCGTCATTGTCTATGCCAACCCCCAGGCCTCCTTCCTGCTTGGCCTGGAAATGGGGGCGCTGGATGCGGGCCAGCCCATGGTGACGGATCTGGGGCGGGAGCTGGACCTGCGCGAGCACAGCTGGGACGAGCTGCTACGTCAGTCCCTGGCGGAAGGGCGCACCCAGCTGGAATGCCGCAATCGCCAGGGCGCAGACCTTTACCTGGATCTCCTGCTGGTGCATGCCGGTGATAATCCGGGCCGGATGATGATCATCTCTTTCAAGGACATCAGCGACGTGAAGCAGGCCCTGCGGGCCCGCTCGGAAATGCTGGATTTTCTCTCCCACGACCTGCGCTCCCCCATGGTCTCAGTGCTGGCTCTCACCGAGAAAATGCGTCAGCAGGGTGATGGACAGTCCCTGGATGGCTTCCTCGATAACGTGCAGCATTATGCCCAGCGCAACCTGAGTATCGCCGAGCAGTTCCTGCAGCTGGCCCGGGTGGAAGCGGTGGAAACGGTGGAAATGAACGAGCAGGACATGCTCGACGTGGTGGAGAGCGCCATCGACATGGTGCAGATCCAGGCTCAGCAGGCCGATATCACCCTGCGCTTTGATTATGACCCCCATCAGGAGGTCTGGGTGCTGGGTAATAACGAATTGCTCGAGCGGTTAATGGTGAATTTGCTCACCAATGCCATCAAATACAGCCATGCGGGCAGTTCCGTTGATGTGCGACTGTATGCCCGGGAAGAGGCCGTACTCTGTGAGGTGCGCGACCGGGGTGTGGGTATTCCGCCGGAATTCCTGGAGCGGCTGTTCCAGCGTTTCAGTCGCGCCAGCACCAGTGGTGGCGCCCGCACCCGCGGCGCGGGCATGGGACTGCGCTTCGTCAAGGTAGTGACGGAGCGCCACGGCGGTGACATTCAGGTGGATAGTGCG
The DNA here is from genome assembly GCF_002364155.1 of Alcanivorax sp. UBA3183. Lineage (NCBI taxonomy): Bacteria > Pseudomonadati > Pseudomonadota > Gammaproteobacteria > Oceanospirillales > Alcanivoracaceae > Alcanivorax > Alcanivorax sp. UBA3183. Next base: position 29,233 of record NZ_DEXN01000032.1, on the reverse strand, counting down.
CCAAACGAAGGTAGCCGCTTCACCCTGTCATTACCTCGGGTGGAGATAGACTAAATCAAGCAGTGTAACAGCAAGCGTTTTGTCCCCACGCCCTGAGCGGGTATAATGCCGCCGCAGCGCCCTCGGGCGAATCACAGAGAATAGAGGTGGAATCGTGAAAAAGATGCTGACTGCCAGCTTGGTACTGGTCGCTACCCTGTTTGCCGCCGGTAACGTGGCTGCCAAGAGCGCCAAGGAAATTTCCCCGTATCCGCTGGGTGAGCGTTCTGTATTCAGTGAGCGGGCCATCGCCGAGCGTCTTCAGCCGGTGGGTTCTGTGTGTGTCGAGGGTGAAGATTGTGGCACCGCTGCCGCAGCCGAAGAGCAAGTGGCCAGTGGACCCCGCAGCGGTGAGCAAGTGCACCAGTCTGCCTGTGCGGCCTGTCATACCACTGGTGCTGCCGGTGCCCCGAAGACCGGCGATTCCGCTGCCTGGGGTTCGCGTATCGCCAAGGGTAATGCCACCCTGGTCAAGCACGCGATTGAAGGCTTCAACGCCATGCCGCCCAAGGGTATGTGCATGGATTGCTCTGACGACGAGATCAAGGCCGCCGTCGGGTATATGGTTGAGCAGAGCCAGTAACCTTGCTGCGATCTCTGGGAATTCTGCTGTCGGCCCTGTGGCTGGCAGCCTGTTCCGACGATAGCGCTCCGGCCACTGCGGATGCTTCGCAGACGCGTGACGGGGCGCAGTTGTATCGCCAATACTGTGTTACCTGCCACGGTTCCGGCGCCCTGGGCGCTCCCCGTGTTGGCAAGGAACACCGCCTCTACTGGTCCCACGAAATCGAAGAAGAAGGTTTCGACACTATCGTTCAGGAAGCCATCGCCGGCATCAACTCCATGCCCCCTCGTGGAGGCTGCTTCGACTGCAGCGACGATGAAATCCGCAACACCGTCATCTACATGCTGCAGTTGAGCGGCGCTAAATAACTGCATTCCAATGTTTCTTCAGCCGTAAAGGTTTACCGACTCTTTAGGTAAAACGCTTACGCCTTGCTTAAGAGATGTCCTACATAATGGCTTGTGCCTTGCTGGTAGCCTTTGCGCTCTATCTCATAAAAGAAGCGTAGGGTTTTCAAGCGGGGGATCGCATGGCTGCGTCACGTTCAGGTATCTGGGGCTGGGTTCGGGCTCTTTTCTGTCTGTTGTTGTTTTTTCCTGTACTGGGGGTGGGCAGTCAGGACGCTGCAAAGCAGTGGCTTGTTGATCAAATTCAGGCCGATGGAAGTCTGGATTCTCCCGCCTCCAAAGCCATCACTTTTCAGTCCTCCACAGAAGCCACAATCAACCTGCTTGATGCGGATCAGAGTCTTGTCGGTGCTTTGAGTGGTGTGACCAACTATCTTGCCTTCGTCGATGCAGACCACAGTGCGGAGAACCTGTCCCGAAGTATCCGGACGACTTACGCGCTGGGCCAGGAGTTTGGTGAGGCACAGGACGAATTGCTTAAGCGCCAAATAGCCGGTTCCGGATTTGGGGCTTTCCCCGGCTATGCCCCAGACCCATTAAGCACAGCCTACGCACTGGAAACACTATCCTTGTTGGGCATTACTCAGGAGCCTGCTGCCTATGCGCTGCAATATCTGATCAATGCCCAGAATGATGACGGCAGTTGGGCATTGGCTGGCGATGTGGGGCGAGTCCAGACTACCGCTCTGGCTATGCATGCGCTTTGGCAGTATCGCCATGTCTATGATGTGGAGTCTCCTCTGCAAGCAGCCGAGGATTTCTTGCTGGCCCAGCAAGAGGGTCAACTCTGGGGCGATACTGAAAGTTCTGCATTGGCGTTGTATGCCCTGGTGTCGCGGGCAGTTGATCGGACTTCTCTCCAGCAGGCACTGGATGCGCTGCAAAACAGGCAGAACCCGGATGGGGATTTCGAGCAGGATGTGTATGTTACGGCTCTGGCCCTGCGTGTTCTGTCAGCGGCGTCCCGTCCCGCTGAAGACATAACAAGCCTGACCGGTACCCTCGTGGATGCCCAGAGCGGCCAGCCTCTTGCAGGCGTTGATATTGCTCTTGCCGGGTCTGAATCCCGTCAGCTTGTCACCGATTCAGATGGCGGCTTTTTTGCCAATCGACTGACGCCAGGCCATTACCAGCTTTCCATGAGCAAAGGAGGGTACAGCACCCTGGTGCTCAACACGGTCCTGCAAACCGGTGACAAGCGTGATGTCGGTAGGTTGGCGCTTAATATCCAGAAAACTGATCCGGATACCGGCGAGCCCCTGCAAACCGGCATTGTCCGCGGCACCATCACGGATCGGGATAGCGGGGCTCCGTTAGCGCAGGCAACGGTAACGCTGGCCGGCACGGGCCTTTCCTCTGGCACGGCGACGGATGGCTCCTACCTGTTCAGTGAAGTTCCGGCGGGACCGCTTAGTATTATTGCTTCAGCGCAAGGCTATGAGTCAGTAACCGGTAATGCGGACATGGTGGCCGGCCAAACCCTGCTGTTTTCCCCCGGATTGAAGGCGTCGGTGCCGGAGGATGTGAGTGTTTTTGGCACCATCAGCAGCAGTCACCAGGGAGCCTCGATTAGCGGTGCAATGGTCAGCGCTGAAGTGCAGGGTGTTGCCAAATCGGTCACTACGGATGCACAGGGTCAATATCGTCTAGAGGACTTACCTGCAGGTAACCTGACGTTGGGGGTGTCGGCAGCAGGTTTTGAGAGTGTATCCGCTGAAGCAGAGGTATCTGACGGGGCCAGCGTGGAGTTTTCCCCGCTGCTTGCCCCCTCTGGCGATGCACCACAACAGCAGCCGGGTGGATTCCAAGGTGTTGTCATTGACGCGATTACCGGCCGGGGAGTTATGGGAGCGCAAGTATCCGTCGATTACCTGGATGGTACTGCACCGATAACCGTCGCTACCGACAGTGATGGGCGTTTCCAGCTCAGGGAGCTTTCGGCGGCTGAGGTAGAAATTACCATTACCGCTTCCGGCTATAGTGCCATTGGCGCCACTGCACGCGTTGAGGCGGGTGTTATCAATGACTTGGGGGAGCTGGAGCTGGCGCCACTGGATAGTGCGGTGAACAGTATCAGCGGCAAGGTGGTTGATGTGCGTACTCAGAATCCGTTGCTGGGGGTTCTGGTTAAGGTCAAGGTTTCATCCTCGACAGTGGCCGGCGAAGCAATGACGGATTCCTCGGGTCGTTTTCAAGTGAAAGGCCTGCCTCTGGGCGAATACACGCTCGAATTTTCACAAGTAGATTATCAGCCCCTGTCGTTCCCGGTTGTCATCGCAACAGGTGGCGATCTTGATCTGGGTGAAGTCCGTCTCCGCCAACCAGGGATTGATGCCTTGTTGCCTGATCTTGCAGTGCAAAGCACTCAGTCTGGAGGTCTGCTTTCAGATCCGGACACCTTCGAGGTGTCGGGTGAACTTGATGTTGTGATTATTAATCGCGGGAATGCTGATCTGACGCAGCCTTTCTCTGTACGGGTGTTCAGCGATTCAAACCGTGACGGTGCGTTTAGTCCGGACCATGATGCGGTTCTTGGCGAAACCACCGTTGAGGGGATATTGGAGGTAGATACCATTCAGCGTATCAGTGTGCCGTTTCAGGGTGATTTGCCGTTCCGTGATGCTCCTTTACATATCCTGCTTGATGCGGGCGAGGCTATTTCCGAGCTATCGGAAACCAACAATATTGAAAGCACGGCTGGTGAGTGTGCTAGCAATCAGAAGCCCTATCTGGATTTGGCCTTGTGTCTGGATTCTTCCGGTAGCGTCAGTTCTCCAGAGTTCATTTTGCAACTAGAGGGAACTGCGCAGGCTATAGAAAATCCAAATATTGTGCCACGAGATGGTTCAATGCGGCTAACCCTATTTCAATTTAGTAATAACGGCTATCTTGAAATTGATCCAACAATAGTGGAAGAAGATAATGTTTCTGAATTGGCTGATGCGATCCGGTCAGTTCGAAGAAATACTGGCGGAACGGCAATTCATCATTGTATCGATAGGGCCACAGAGGTATTAAGTGACGCCTCCCCTGAAACTGCGCTGCAGGTGATTGATGTATCAACGGATGGCCAATCCAGCCAAGCTCTTGCAGTGGCAGCTTCAGAGAGAGCCAGGAATGCTGGAATAGATGTGATCAACGCCATTGGTGTTGGCCGAGGAGCTAATGAAAGCCTTTTAAATTATATAGTATTCCCCAAACCGGCGGGCGGAGAGCGCGGTTTTGTCCTCATGGTGGATAGCTATGAGGAATACATCGAAGGTATTTCCTCGAAAGTTGCAAAAGAAACAAAGATCCCCGATTTGACTCTTGGTGCCCTTCAGTTCGTGGACAACGGCGTGGGAGAGCTGGCCTCAGTTACCATGGTTATCGGTAATGCGGGATCTGCCGACATTTCAGAAGATATCCATATCGCGCTGTTTGGTGGACACCCTGACACCGGTGCAGAAATTGGTGAGTTGGTTGTTAGTGGCGGAGTTGAAAGTGGCGCTCACAAAAATGCGGTGATGGACGATGTTGATCCCGACCAGCTGCAGGATGTCACTCTTTATGCTCGTGCTGCTATCGAGGGCCAGGTGGCAGAATGCAATAACACCAATAATCTCGCTCAGAAGAAAGTGGCCGCACGCAGAGGATCGCTCACGCTGACGCTGTCAGATAGCCTGCTAGCTCCAACCGAAGCAATGAACGTGGACTCCCTGGTGACCAATACCGGCGGGGTGGAAGCAGACTATTCAGTGCAACATAGCATTCTCGATAGTAGCGGCGCCCTGGTTGCAAATCTTGGTAGTAAACCAGTGCCAGCTTTGCCATCCGGTGAGCAGCGTTTGCTGGGCGTGGTCTGGAATAGTGGGGTGACACTGGCAGGTGATTATCAGGCGATTGCCGAACTATATAGCCAAAGTGGAGAGCGGCTTGACTCGCAGACGGTGCCCTTCTCAATCCGGGAGGGTGGAGATGTGTCTTCCCCCGTTGCGACGGTGGGTGTGGGTACTGATAAAGCCAGTTATTACCTGGGTGACAAGGCTGTCATTGAGAATACCCTGCTCAATAGCAGTAGTGGCACACTGATACAGCCTGCCAACTATCGCCTGGTTGTCAGTGACGAGAGCGGCGACGTGTTGCTCAATAAAGAATATGTATTGGCCGGTCTGGCTATTGGCCAGGTTGTGCAGCTCTACGAAAACCTGTCTCTGGAAGATGTGACCGCCGGCAACTATGAAGCGGTAGGCACCTTGACTGACGATGATGGGGATGTGCTGGCCAGTCACAGGCAGGCATTCACCGTCAGCATCAGCTCAATCAGAGCCGTGGAAGGTGAGGTCCAGGCCCGTGCTGCTAACGTGTACCAGGGGGATCCGCAAACCTGTGATTTCACGCTCCGCAATATCAGCAGCGAGGCGATACAGAACCTGACAGTGATCAACACTCGACTGGATGTGGATAACCAGGGCGAGCTGCATCGCGATACACGAACAGTGAGCTTGCAGCCAGGTGGGACAATCACTTTCTCGGATGTGTTTGGTACGGCAGGCTTTAATCTGACTCGCCATGCCTGCGCCCTGCAGGTGGAAGAAAATGGCGAGCAACGCGATATAGACAATGCGGTTTTCCAGATAGAGGAACCGCCCATTTCTCTGCAAACCACGCTCTCCGTCTCTGGGAAATCGAGATTGCTGGTGCTGGCTGATAAGCCGCAAGATACCTGTACCGCTGTCGACTGGCTGACTTTGCGCGCAGAGTTTCCGAAGCCATTATCGGCTAGCACACTGGTAAGCGTGAAGGCGCTAAATTCCCTCTTCTTCACCCTTGATCTGGAGGCATCGACACCTCAAGCCTTTACCGACTTGCTAGACAGCAATATCAGGGCCGATATGAATGTGGCGGTGACCAGCCTGACCCGGGAGGCCGTAGAGGTGCGGGTATCCGGCTCGGCGCTGCTAAGCGGCAAACACAATATTGTCGCCAAGTACCCCATATTCCTTTTCCTGCAAGGAAAGCTGGAAACCGGCCTGACCGGATTCAAGTGCGGGTATTTTCCGGCGCTTGGCCAGAAGTTGGGCGATTTTGAAGTAGTGGATATCAATGTTGCGGAAAGGCAGAGCGCCTCGCATGCTCAGGGGCATCCGGAAACGCCATCACTAGTAGAGCAGCAGCAATGGTTGGACGCCTTCCTGATGGAAAATGGCTACAGCTACACCTTGGTGGATTCTCTGGATGGTTTCCGTGATGCCTTGTTATCGGGAAATTATCAGCAGTATCTGCTGCTGGCAGACCGGGTGCCGTTAGGGCACTGGACTGCCAAGCAACTGCGGGAAGCGGTTAATCGAGGCGATGGCCTTGTGTATGCCGCCGGTGACAGGCCGCGCACTCTGCCCCTGTATCAGACCCTGGGGGTCCATCCACATGAGAGTCTGCTTGGCAACTATCTGTTTAGTCTGCTGGGTTGGGATGGCCATAGGGCGGATGGCGTGGAATTTATGCAATCCCCGCTCTCCGAACCGACCTACCTGCCACTGGCTCTGGATCGTCGGTTGCCGCGCATACATCATCACCAAGCCAATGTTGCCGCCTTGTATCAGGGGGTCAGTGACCATTCGCTTCAGTGTCTGGCTTATTCCAGTGAGCACGATGCCGTTACCTATCGCGATTACGGCGAGGGGCGGGCTGTGTATGTGGGTTACGACCTGCTGGCCGAAGCGGTAGCCGAAGGTGGCAGTGAGCACCATGCCGGGTTGCTGTCGCGGGCATTGGAATACACCACAGCAGAAAATCTGATAAATCGCCCGGGCACAGTGTTCCCTGTCACGCTGTCGTTGCAAAACACGGGGCCCGCTGTCGATGTACAGGCAGATCTGGCTATGTCTTCAGGTGGCGATGTGCTGAACACTTTGCCTGCCACACAGAATGGTCCCTTGTCCTGGCAGTTGGCTTTGGGTGAAGCCGAGCAGCGTAATCTGCACGCCTGGCTGGTTCCGAACTTCTCGCAGGGCTCGGCCGCATTAAGCGCGGAGGTGACGGCCAGCCTTGGTAGCGGTGCCTCGCTGACGCTATCGGAAATGCTGCCACTGCAGGAAGGGCCGGACACCCAGACCCTCATGGAAGTGACCCAGGCCGTACAGGCGGCCTACGGTCAGTCCCTGCTTGACCTGAAACTGAAGAAAGCGGCGCTTCTGCTGGAAATGGCGGTGGTGGCCAATAATCACGGGCACGAAGCCCTCGCCATCAAGAAGGCCCTGAAAGCCACATCGGCCCTGGCAGGCTCAAGTCACCCGGATGCCCCATCGCTACGCGTAGATCTGGATTGGGCAATTTGGGCCTTGAACCGGTAATGGGGGGCGAGAGTGTTATGAACGGAACAAGAATCGAGGCTAAGCGTATGTTACGGGGGAATGGACTCATGGAGCACAGGGGAAAGGTGCATAACGTAGACGCGCCAGCCATGGAGAAAATCCGTGAGTCCGGCCGATTTGCCCGCACCATTGCGATGGCGGCAGTGCTGTTCCTCCTTAATGGGGTGATCTGGCCATCCTGGGCAGTCGCACTGGAGGTAGAGCGCCAGAAGGACATTACCGAGCAGGCTCGCTGGGAAGCGAAGAACCAGCATCTGGATCAGGTGCTCAAGCATGTTCGTGACAGGGTCCGTGACCGTAAGGCGGTGATTGACCGGCGTTTGGCCAAGGAAGGCGGCATGCTGGACAACATGCTTTCAGCCATAGGGCTGAGCCAGCTGACCCTGGAAGGCGTGGACGATCTCAGTTGGCTATCTGGCAGGGCCGAGCATCTGCATCAGCAGGCGCTGAAAGAGTTTGATACCACCGCCAAGCGGCTGCGCGAAAAGCAGCTACCGGAAAAAATCCAGCAGCGGCATGCCAAGGCTCGCCAGCAATACCTGGAGCGCTACCAGACCATGCAGGCCCGCATGGCCGCCATGCTGGAAGCAGAGAGTCTCCAGGAGCAGCAGGACGCGGCGGCATCGCTGAAAGAGTGGATGGACAGCTTCACCCTGGAAAAACCCCGTGACCCTTTCGATCCGAACAACCTGCCCTGGGGTACCCCTGACCCGAGCCTGACCCCGGAACCGGCGACCACGGCCAGAGAATTAAGCGCCAGGAATGCGCTTCCCCTTTTCGAACGTGGCGTGCAACTGGCCAGTAACGTCATTACCCCCGACATGCTCGGACAACCCGGAGGCCCCACGGAAGAGGACCTGGCCGCCACGCTGGACGCCCAGCTCACCGATGCCATCCGTGCAAAGGCGGAAGCGCTGGATCACGATCCGGTGAAAATCTACCAGTGGGTTCGCAACAATATCGAGTTTATTCCCAGCCATGGTTCCATCCAGGGTGCGGATTACACCCTGCAACACGGTAAGGGCAATGCCTACGACACAGCCAGCTTGCTGGTTGCCTTGCTTCGTGCCGCCAACATCCCTGCCCGCTACACGTTCGGTACCGTACAAATGCCTGCCGATCAGGTGATGAACTGGGTAGGCAACGTCAACACCCCGCAAGGCGCCAGCGATCTTTTGGGGCAGGGCGGTATCCCCAATGTTGGCATGGTCAGCGGAGGGGAAATCACCCACATCAACCTGGAGCATGTGTGGGTAGAGGCCTGGATCGACTATCACCCCAGCCGTGGCGCCAAACATAGCGTGGGCGATAGTTGGGTGCCCATGGATGCCAGCTTCAAGCAATACGAGTACACCGAGGGCTTGGCCCTGGAAGAGCAAGTGCCCTTCGATGCTCAAGGTCTGGCCCAGACCATTGAGCAGGAAAGCACCATCAATGAAGAGGAGGGCTGGGTGCAGGGCGTGCCCCAGCAGGCCATGGAAGATGCCTTTGCCGACTATCGCGCCCAACTGGAGGCTTTTCTGGAAAACCAGGCCCCTGACGCGACGGTAGGGGAGGTGCTGGGCACCCAGAACATCAAGACAGTGATCCACCAGCAGCTGGCCGCCGGGCTTCCTTATCAATTGCTGACACGGAAGTTGGTAGCGTCCGAGTTATCGGATAGCCTGCGCTGGAAATTCCGTTACCAGCTCTATACTAACCAGTTTGGTCGGCAGGGCAGCGAATTAATCAGTATTCAGCAGCCCACGGTAGCCTTGGCCGGTCGCAAACTCGCCCTGTCCTTCAAACCGGCCACACCAGAAGATGAGGAGACCCTGGCCAGCTATTTGCCAGAGCCGGATGAAAACGGCGAGGTCGACCCCAGCGATATTCCCGATACTTTGCCGGGCTACCTGATCGATCTGACAGGTGAATTCACCATAGGCAACGAGGTAGTGGCCACAGCAACCTCCAATACCACCATGGGCTCCGAGCTACAATCCGAAATGGGCTATTGGCAGCCCAATCAGGGATGGCGCACCAGTCAGAACGAAGCTGTTGCTGGCGAATACAGAGCTCTGGCGCTGAACCTGCAAGGCATCAGTCAGAGTCAGGCCCAAGATCTGCAAACCGATCTGGAAAGCACCCGACAGAAACTGGAAGCGGAAGACTTCGCAGGCCTGACCAAGCGGCAGGTAGTCGGTGACCTGCTCTACAGCACCATACTCAGCTATTTCGCTCTGAATGATATACAGGACAAAATTAGCGAAAAGCAGGCCCACAGTGTGGGCTACCGTGCCCCCAGCTACGGTCTGTTCAAAACCAGCCTGTCTCCGGTCTATTTCTACGGCATTCCCCGCAACGTCAAAGCCACCGGCCTGACTATGGACGTGGATCGCTTCGCGGGAACACGCGTCGACAAGGATGGTAATGTGGAACGCCGGCTGGCGTTCAACCGTGCCCGTGGTGCCCGGCTATCAGCTATGGAACACCTGGTACCGGAACAGATGTACAGCACGGATGATGCGCCGGCCCATGGTATTAGTGCGGTAAAAGCCATCCAGCTTGCCGCCGCCGAAGGGCAGAAGATCTGGACGATTACCCAGGCTAACCTGGATCAGGCGCTGGCCAGTATCGAGTTGTCCGATGAAGTGGAAACCGATATCCGTAACTCGGTATATGCGGGCAAGGAAGTAACGGCCCATGAGAGAGCGGTGAATTTCTTTGGAAGTGAGTCCTCCGGTTATATTGTGCTGGATCCCTATAGTGGGGCTGGGGCTTATTTGATTGAGGGTGGGGAGAATGGGGGGAATATATTCTCAACGATTAAAGATATTCTTGTGTGGATAAGCTGGGAGTTTGAAAGGCCATACTTTGACTTTAGTAAATTTGGTGAGAAACTTCTCAGAATCGCTTCTTTTGTTGGTTTTTCAGCTACAGCGGTTAGTGCTTTTTCCGACCTGAAAGGCCCCTGTGGGGCTGTGTCTGCGGGCGTAATATCTGGATTTATTGCGTACTTAAATGGCTTTCTGAGCACGTTCCTGTTGGCTGTTGCATTTTCATTTATTGGTCCATTGGTTGTTGTGGCTTTGATTGTTATATTTAGTGTTTTCATGAGTATGATAAATGAGATGCTGATTGCTATGGCAACAACAGGCTGCGCTGCTGCGCGGGGGAGGTAAATGAAGAAGCCAGGTTTTTCAAGAATACTGAGAAGGTTCTATGGGGTGGAAAAAATAGACTCTAATTGGAGTTTTAGTGATTTCATAGAGTCTTTTTCACTGCTGAGTGTCTTTTTCAGCCTTTTTTTTATTGAGTATTTTGTATATGAGGTAAGTGTCCGTAATTATCTCTATAATGTTAGCGTGCCCATAATAATTGGCGCCATAGCGTACTCTGTGGTCACTAAGAATTATGCTTTTGGGCCAGCTTCTGGGGCGCTCATTCACATGCTAATAGCGTTGATTAGCGCATTTTTTTCCTATGCTTTATATTCTTGGGTCTAGGTAATCGGTCTGCTATTTGGGCTCAATGGATAGCTGCTCTAAGAAGGGTAAGTACGCTGTTAAATGATAAGGAAAGTTCTTCCTCTGTTCGACGATTTTTTATAAGGGGGCAGAGGGGCGGATATTCAGAATAACACAAGGCGGTCATTATGGAGTGGTTGTTTCGAGGGAGTGCCGTGCCCTGTCGCTGAACCTGCAAGGGATCAGCCAAAGTCAGGCCCAGTCCCTGCAAACCGATTTGGAAAGCACCCGGCAAAAACTGGAAGCGGAAGACTTTGCAGGTCTGACCAAGCAGCAGGTAGTCGGTGATCTGCTCTATAGCACCATCCTCAGTTATTTCGCCCTGAATGACATGCAGGACAAGATTAGCGAAAAGCAGGCCCACAGTGTGGGCTACCGTGCCCCCAGCTATGGCCTGTTCAAAACCAGCCTGTCTCCGGTCTATTTCTACGGTATCCCCCGCAACGTCAAAGCCACCGGCCTGGCCATGGACGTGGATCGCTTCGCGGGGACTCGCGTCGACAAGGATGGCAATGTGGAACGCAGGTTGGCGTTCAACCGTGCCCGAGGTGCCCGACTATCAGCCATGGAGCACCTGGTACCGGAGCAGATGTACAGCACGGATGATGCGCCCGCCCATGGTATTAGTGCGGTAAAAGCCATCCAGCTTGCCGCCGCCGAAGGGCAGAAGATCTGGACGATTACCCAGGCTAACCTGGATCAGGCGCTGGCCAGTATCGAGTTGTCCGATGAAGTGGAAACCGATATCCGTAACTCGGTATATGCGGGCAAGGAAGTAACGGCCCATGAGAGAGCGGTGAATTTCTTTGGAAGTGAGTCCTCCGGTTATATTGTGCTGGATCCCTATAGTGGGGCTGGGGCTTATTTGATTGAGGGTGGGGAGAATGGGGGTTACCTTAAGCAAGCGGGAGGCGGGGGTGTTATTGCAGCAGCTATTACTGCGTTGGTCTTTAATGGTTTGCCTGCAGCAGCAGCGGCTGCAGTCACTGCATCATTAGCGCTTTTAATGGTTGGGGCAATGCTGTTGTTGACTGCTTATGTAAAATTGCAGCAAGGTGAAGTGATAGCAGCCGAGATTCTTTGTAATGCTGGTGTTGTTTTTTTGACGGCGGCGCTGACATTTTTGCCAGGAGTAACAAGCAAGTTGGTTCAATTGTTTATTTCTCTGTTTGGTGGGGCGGCTGCATATAAAGGATGCTCATTGTCATGAGAAAGGTTTTTTACGTTTTTTATACTGTAATAGGAATATTGGTGTCTGAGTTTTACCCTGAATCTTGGGGGGCAGGCTGGGCTGGAGGATACTTCGCACTATTCTCTGGTTTTCTAGTTGTGATATTACTTTACTCCGTTGATTATTTTATTCTCGATTTCTGTCAAAAGAAGAGAGACTCTTAAAGTGGTGCAATAATTCTGTGGTTTTTATGGGCGATGCGTCCCTTGGCCGCTTCGCCCTGAATGACATGCAGGACAAGATTAGCGAAAAGCAGGCCCACAGTGTGGGCTACCGTGCCCCCAGTTATGGCCTGTTCAAAACCAGCCTGTCTCCGGTCTATTTCTACGGTATCCCCCGCAACGTCAAAGCCACCGGCCTGGCCATGGATGTGGATCGCTTCGCGGGCACGCGCGTCGACAAGGATGGCAATGTGGAACGCAGGCTGGCGTTCAATCGTGCTCGAGGTGCCCGGCTATCGGCCATGGAACACCTGGTGCCGGAGCAGATGTATAGCACGGACGATGCACCGGCCCACGGTATCAGTGCGGTAAAAGCCATCCAGCTTGCCGCCGCCGAAGGGCAGAAGATCTGGACGATTACCCAGGGAAACCTGGATCAAGCATTGGCCAGTATTGAGCTGTCCGATGAGGTAGAAACGGATATCCGTAACTCGGTATATGCGGGCAAGGAAGTGACGGCTCATGAGAGGCCGGTGAATTTCTTTGGGAGCCAGTCCTCCGGCTATATTGTGCTGGATCCTTATAGTGGGGCTGGGGCTTATTTGATTGAGGGTGGGGAGAATGGCTCATCTACGCAAACTTCTTCCAGTGATGTCCTTTCTTGGTTATCTACAGTTGCTGAAGAGTTTGTTGATTTGTTTGGTGGTGCTTATTCTAAGGCCTTCGTTAGCATAAAAGGCTCCATTGAAAGAATGCTTGGCTATTTAGATATTCTGAGGAGCTGCGATCCGCTAACGGCGTCAGCTGCAATTACTTCAATTGGTCTTCTTGTTTCAGGTTTGGGGGCGATTTTTGCTCTTTATGCTGCAATTCTGCCCGTTCTAATTGTTTTGATATTGGCGGTTCTGAAATCCATTATGGTTGCAGTATTTATTGAAGCTTGGACAGGAGTTTGCAAGCGTGAAGATTAATAATGGTAAAGCTCCTTTTTGGTGTTATTGGGTATTTTTTTCTGTTGCTTCAGTAACATCGATTTTTCCTCTTCATTTAGGAGGGGTTATCTGTGTTTTTATTTGGCTGAGCCCGGTAGTATTTTTAGACATGTCTTGGCGTAAGCAGAGAATGGTAGCTTTTCCTTTAATTGTGTTAGTAATCTGGTTTTTTGCAATTCTGGTGGGAAGTTTTTTGTCTGGAACCAAAATGTACTTCAATCCGTTGTAACGTCTAATAAATATTTTATCCTGGTATGTACCATATGGGGTGGCGAGCTAAAGCCTTCAAACCGACCTGGAAAGCACCCGACAAAAACTGGAAGCAGAATACTTCGCAAGCCTGACAATGGACGTGGATCGCTTCGCAGGCACGCGCGTCGATAAGGATGGCAATGTGGAACGCAGGTTGGCGTTCAACCGTGCCCGTGGTGCCCGGCTATCGGCCATGGAGCACCTGGTGCCGGAGCAGATGTACAGCACGGACGATGCGCCCGCCCATGGTATCAGCGCAGTCAAAGCCATCCAGCTTGCCGCCGCCAAAGGGCAGAAGATCTGGACGATTACCCAGGGGAACCTGGATCAGGCACTGGCCAGTATCGAGTTGTCCGATGAGGTAGAAACCGATATCCGTAACTCGGTGTATGCGGGCAAGGAAGTAACGGCCCATGAGAGGCCGGTGAATTTCTTTGGGAGTCAGTCATCTGGCTATTTTTTTACATATTTAGTGATTACATTTACGGCAGGGCTTGCGGGGGCCGTTATTCCCTTGATTATAGGCGAGATGGTGGGGCTTTTTCAGTCTCAAATTAACGAATTGGCAAGAAAGTATGCGTGTTTAGGATGATTTGTGAAAAATAAAAATATAGAAGCTTTTACTTTATGGGGTGTTTATTTTTTTTCCTCATTGGTTGTTCTTGTTTATGCCTTTTTATTTATGGAACGCTGTCTTTTTGATGGTATTGAAAAGGGGGAGGTTGCAGTTCTGTCTGAAGGGTTTTCTCCGCCGTGGTATAAAGCGTATCGTTTTTCGGATTTTGAGGATGCGGAGGCTGTAATTAATGGAGTGAACTTTTCGGTTCCCTCTGACGTGGCAAATGAAATCAGCGGAAAAAAAGTTGATTTTGTTTATGGTGAGTATACTGGCGTGGCGTATGAGGTTTCAGGTGATAAGAATGTTTATTGGAGGCTGTTCTCATTTTTTAATATATGTATAGTGATATTTCTCGCTATTTTTTTAGTAACAGTTCTCAGAGAGCTACAGCTTGTTTGCCTTCTGGCATTTGTTTTTTCAATGAGAATGCTATTCCAGATATTATGATTTTTGAAGGGTGATCTATCCATTTGAAAAAAGAAAATGACAGGTTTAAACACACTAATCCAATAACGTACGCCAATCCAAGGTCTTGGCCACAGCGACCACCAATGCCGTGACTTTTCAACAGCCTGCTAGTCCAGCAGCGCCCGAAGATTGGCAATGCTGGCCTCTGCCACCGCTGTTTCCTTTGCTTCGTCTTTAATCATGCCGATGCCCAGAAAGTCGATATCATCCTGGGGTATTTCGTCCACGAAGCGGCTGGCGGTGGTATCGATTTTCTCGCCGTATTGTTTGCGGGTCAGCGCCTGGGTCATGGCCAGGGTTTCCCGGGCGCGAGTGATGCCCACGTACATCAGCCGGCGTTCCTCGACGATGTTGTCTTCTTCAATACTGGTGCGGTGAGGGAGGAATTCTTCTTCCACGCCCATCATGTAGACGTGGGGAAACTCCAGCCCTTTGGAGGCGTGCAGGGTCATCAGCTGTACCCGGTCGGAATCGTCCTCTTCCTGTTGCTGTTCGAGCATATCCAGCAACACCAGTTTCTTGATCACCGCTTCCAGGTCGCTGGCGCTGTCTTCTTCGTCTTCCTGTTTTTCCAGCATGCGTTCAATACTGCGCACCAGCTGCCAGATATTTTCGATATTCTTTTCGCCGATGCGTGGGCTGGAGGCGTTCTGCATCAGCCAGCCCTCATAATCCATGTCGGAGATCAGCTCGGTGACCGCCTGCAGGCTGTTGTGGCCGAAGCAGAATTTTCGTTTGGCATCCAGCCAGGCCTTGAACTTTTGCAGCTTCTCGGCGGCCTTGGGGTTCATGACTTCACTGAGGGCAATATCGTCACAGACATGGTAGAGCCCCTGTTCCCGTTTCAGGGCCCAGGTGGCGAGTTTTTCCAGGGTGGCAGGGCCGATCTCCCGGCGCGGGGTGTTGATGATGCGCAGGAAGGCGTTGTCGTCATCCGGGTTGACCAGCAGGCGCAGGTAACACATCAGGTCCTTGATCTCGCTACGCGAGAAGAAACTTTTGCCGCCGGATACCTTGTAGGGAATCGACAGGCTCTGCAGTTTCATTTCCAGAATCCGCGACTGGAAATTACCTCGGTACAACACCGCAAAGTCTTTCCACTTCAAGCCCTGTTGCAGACGGCGATGGAAGATGTCGCTGGCAATCCATTCGGTTTCTGCTTCTTCATCGCGCAGGGCGGAAAAACGAATTGGCTCGCCGTAGCCATAGTCGGACCACAGGCTCTTTTCGAACTCGTGAGGGTTGTTGGCGATCACCGTATTGGCGGCTTTCAGAATGCGCCCGGTGGAACGGTAATTCTGCTCCAGCTTGACCACTTTCAGGGTGGGCCAGTCCTGCTGCAGTTGCGCCAGGTTTTCCGGGCGAGCACCACGCCAGGCGTAGATGGACTGGTCGTCATCGCCCACCACGGTGAACTTGCCTTCCGGCAGGGTGAGCATTTTTACCATTTCGTACTGGGCACCGTTGGTGTCCTGGTATTCGTCCACCAGCAGGTACTGGATGCGGTTGCGCCACTTTTCCAGAATACGCGGCTGTTCGCGGAACATGCGCGCCGGCATCAGGATCAGGTCATCGAAATCCACCGCGTTGCACACTCGCAACATGCGGTCGTAGCCACCGTAGGCCATGGCAGCGCGCTGGTCCTCATCGGTGTCGGCGGTACTCACCGCTTCTTCCGGCAGCACCAAGGCGTTCTTCCAGTCGGAGATGCGCTTGTGGATCACGTCCACTGCGTCCAGATCCCGTTCCGATTCCCCCTGACGCAGGATTTCCTTGAGGATCTCCTTGCTGTCGGCGCCATCGAGAATGGAGAAGCCATTGCGCAGGCCGCAGGCCTTCAGCTCGGATTTGAGAATGCGCAGGCCCAGGTTGTGGAAGGTGGAGACGATCAGCCCCCGGGTCAGGTCCCGGCTCACCAGCGACTGCACCCGCTCCTTCATTTCCCGGGCGGCCTTGTTGGTAAAGGTCACCGCGGCAATATGCCGGGCCGACATGCCCCTTTCCTGGATCAGCCAGGCGATCTTGCGGGTGATCACGCTGGTCTTCCCGGAACCCGCCCCGGCCAGTACCAGCAACGGGCCATCGGCATAGTGCACGGCTTCCTGCTGGCGGGGGTTGAGCTGACTCATAGGGCTCCGGAAAATCTGGGGGGTGAAATAGGGTCGCTATGATACCAGCGATGGCCCTGCACTCCAGACACCTTATGTCGGTTATCATGGCGGTTTGGCAAGTAACGGTTTTGCCTATGCGCCTGGACTATTTTCTCGCCCACAGTGCCGGCCTGTCTCGTAAAGAGGCCAAGCAACTGATCAGCCGCGGTGCGGTCACCGTGGAGGGCGAAGTGCGTCCGAAAGCCAACCTGCAACTGCGGGATGGGCAGGGCGTCTGGTTACATGACCAGCCAGTGCAATTGCCTGGCCACCGTTATCTGATGCTGCATAAGCCGGCGGGAGTGGTGTGTTCCACGGATGACCCGGAACATCGCACCGTACTGGACCTGCTGCCTGTGGCGCTGCGCCAGGATCTGCACCCGGCGGGGCGCCTGGATCGGGATACCACCGGCCTGGTGCTGTTGACCAGCGACGGCCAGTGGTCCCACCGGCTTACTTCCCCGAACCACCAGTGCGACAAGCGCTACCGGGTGAGCTGCGCGGACCCGGTCAGTGATGAAGATCTGCAGGCCCTGCGTGATGGCATTCTGCTGCGTGGCGAAGACTCTCCCACCTTGCCCGCCAAGGCGGAGCGGGTAGGTGTGGACCAGTTGCTGCTGACCATCCGGGAAGGGCGTTACCATCAGGTAAAACGGATGCTGGCGGCGCGGGGAAACAAGGTGGTGGCCCTGCACCGGGAGCAGATCGGTGAGATTGTGCTGGATGCGGATCTGGCGCCGGGAGAGTTCCGGGCCCTGAGCGAGGAAGAGATTCACAGTCTGTAAGGTTTTCCATAGGAGCGTCGCTGGCGGCGCGATCACCAGCGACGTTTAAAGCGAAGCCGCTGCAGGAGTTCCTCTTGAGGGACGAACCACGCGTCAGCGTGGAAATCGCCCGCGGGCAATCAGAAGAGAGCGACGTCGTCAGCGTGATCTGACGGTATCAGCATAGTCCGTTTCCTCGCCCAGGCTCGGATTCGTCCCTCAAGCGGAACTCCTACAGCGGCTTCGTTTTGGCCGTGTGAGTTGTGCTTTTACGCTGATGATCGCGCCGCGAGCGACGCTCCCACGGGTGCCCGCTTAGTTCAACTGCCCCTGCAGCTCCATCACATCCACGGTCCGTTCCCGGTTAAGGGGATCGACCAGGGTGTTGGCATCCTGATAGACGCGCGGGGTCTTGTAGAGCATGGCCACCGCTTTGACATGGCTGGGGCACACGTAACGCTCAGGCATTTCTTGCTGCAGCCAGGCGCGTACTTTCGGGGCCTGATCGGAACCCATCTTTGGGAACAGGTGGTGCTCCACATGATGGCTGAAGTGGAAGTGCAACGGATCAATCCAGCGCCAGGCCCGCACACTCATGGAATTGTCCACCGGATGGTTGTTGTCCATCTGTGGGCGCAGCATGTGGTTGGTAAGGATATAGCTCTGGCCGATGAAGTTGATGATCATCATCGGGATCAGCACGGTAAAGATCGCCAGTGGGCCGGATACGATGGCCAGTGTGATCCATGCCGCCATGCAAAGGTAGGACTGGCGGATCGCTTTCTTGCGGTTGAATCCCTTGAACTCCTCACGCTTGCGGGTCTGCATGCGCAGTACCAGCTGGCCGTGGAACATGAAGGAATAGAACAGGAACAAAAAGCTGTACCAGGTGCGCCCACCCGGGGCCAGCTTGGTAAAGTTGGCGGTCTGCGGGTGTTTCTCGTAGCGGTACAGGGTGCCGAAAGAGTCCGGGTCCTTGTCGCCCAGGTTGGTGTTGGCGTGGTGAGCCACATTGTGCCAGCGGCGCCAGAATTCCGGGGCGATCAGGGCTGGACCAAAGCCGACCCAGCCGAGAAAATCCTGCATGCGACGGCTCATGCCCAGCGCGCCGTGTAGCACTTCGTGGGCCAGCAGGGCCTGGCAGGCCAGGGTGTGGCCGGCGAGGATGGCAAGCAGCAGGTTGCCCCACCAGGGCAGGCTGAGCATCAGGATGGCAGCGATGCTGCCGATGATCACCGCGCTCATGGGAATAAACCACAGGGCGCGCAGTGGGCGGGCCTTGAACGTGGCCGGGCCCAGGTCCTTCTTCACGGCATCGCGGATGGCGCGGGCATCATCGGCACCAAAATGGCGGCTGTAAGTGGTGTCTTTCATGGTCATGACTATCCTTGACGGTCGAGGCCGGGAAATTCGGATGCAGGCATTCTGGTGAACAGTTGTGTTTGGGCGAAGTGCAAGGCTGGACAGAAAACAGTCATTTTCGGACAGGTGCAAAATTAGCGTATAGTAGAGCCATGAATCACGAGCGCTTTATACAGCTGGACCCTGGTACTGGTCGTTCCCCGGTCCCGGTCAACTATGTGCGCAACCTGGTGGAACTGATCGCCGAGGTTGGCGTGGATAGTCGTCGGCTGCTTTCCCAAGTGGGGCTGAGCGAGGATGAGGTCTATAACCCGGAACCGGCGCTGCGCTTCGAGCAGTTCCGCCGGGTCATGGTGGGCGCCCGTGAAATAACCGGTGATCCGGCCCTGGGCCTGGCGCTGGGTCAACAATTGACCCTCACCGCCCATGGCCTGCTCGGCTATGCCGCCATCAGCAGTGCTGATCTGGGCGATGCCCTGCGGCTGCTGGAGCGCTACTTCCGCACCCGTACCCGCCTGTGCGTTCCCCGTATCGAACCCTCCCAGGAAGGGGTGCGTTTCTGCCTCATGGAAAGCGTGCCGCTGGGCGATATCCGTGAAACCTATCTGGAAGTGGTAGTGGCTGCGGTGGTCGGCGGGATTCGCTATCTGCTGGGCGATCGTTTCCAGGGAGCGGTGCTGGAGCTGCCTTATGCGGCGCCGGCCCATGCGGATCGTTACCGCGAATTGTTGGCCATGCCGGTGGAGTTCGGGGCCGAGGTGGCGGCCCTGCGGTTACCCAAGGCCCTGCTCAACGAGCGTTTTACCCTGTCTGATCCGGCGTCCCGGCAGATGGCCGCACAGAAATGCGAGGAAGAACTGCAACGGCTGGAAGCCGATCAGGACTGGGCCAGCCGCGTGCGCGCCCGGTTGATGCAGGCAGAGGGCATGCTGCCCAGCCTGGAACAGCTGGCGTGCAATTTCCACGTTACCTCCCGCACCCTGCGTCGTTATCTCAATGCCCTGGGCGTGAGCTACCGCTCCCTGCTGGAAGAGGTACGCATGACCAAGGCCATGGCGTATCTGCAGGCCAATATCACCGTGCAGCAGGTGGCCTCGAAACTGGGCTATGCCGACCCCAGCAATTTCGCCCGTGCCTTCCGCAAATGGACCGGCCACCCGCCGAGTCACTTCCAGCCGTAAATTTTTTACCACAGAGGTCACTGAGATCACTGAGGTAAAACCTCAGGGCGACCGGTTGTGGGGGGAATTAGCTCCTGCAGGAGTTCCCTTCCAGGCGACGCGAGGCGGCAACCTATCCTCTTCAGCAAACCCGGCGAAACCGGATCGGGTTTCCCCAATTTCGCGTTGACGCGCGCGGTTCGTCCCCTGAAAGGGAACTCCGACATAAAGGTGCTCCCTGGCCTTCTCCCTGTAGCAATCCCTTTCTCATGACGATAGTGTTCCTGTCCGCGTCAGCCGAAAACAGCATCCCATGAGCAACAGCGAACCGGTCCTTCTGGTCAGCCGGCACAACCAACCCCGTGGCAGTTGTCAGCGTGGGCGCATGCAGCGTCAGAGGCTGATTCATCGCGCGTCCTACGTGGTGGTGCGGGATCTGGCCGGGCGGGTTTGTGTGCAACAGCGTGCCGCCGACAAACATTTTTACCCCGGTGGCTGGGATCTGGCGGCTGGTGGTGTCATGCGCCCCAATGAAACCGTGGGCGAAAATCTGTCGCGGGAATTGTTCGAGGAAGTGGGCGTGCAACGTCAGTTTTCCCGTTGGCAGTGGTTCTTCTTTACCAATCCCCATCACCAGGTCTGGGGCGCGCTGGCGTCCGTGGTGGTGTGTCCGCAGGCGGTCTCGCTCAGCGATGAAGTGGTCGCCATTGAATGGCTGCCGGGCCGGGACGCGCTGCTATTGCCCGATGCCACCCCTGATACCCGCCACGCACTGTCCTTGCTGTTGTCATCCTCCTCCTGAG
This sequence comes from Alcanivorax sp. UBA3183, assembly GCF_002364155.1. Taxonomy (NCBI): domain Bacteria; kingdom Pseudomonadati; phylum Pseudomonadota; class Gammaproteobacteria; order Oceanospirillales; family Alcanivoracaceae; genus Alcanivorax; species Alcanivorax sp. UBA3183. The sequence continues at coordinate 8,401 of NZ_DEXN01000032.1, read as the reverse complement.
CGTTTTCGTCCTTGTGGCCGGCTGGCGGGCTGGGTAGCTTCTCTCACTGATGCAGAGAAGGGTGAGGAAGTTATGTCCCAACGATTCAGTGTGGCCGGTAAACGTATTCTGATCACCGGCGCGTCCAGCGGCTTTGGTGCCCACTTCGCCATTGCCCTGGCCGAAGAAGGGGCCAACGTGGTGCTGGCGGCTCGCCGGGTGGAAAAGCTCGAAGCCACTGCCGAAGCGGTACGGGCTCTGGGCCGTGAGGCCACCGTGGTGCCCATGGACGTGAGTGATCACGGCAGTGTGGAAGACGCCTTTGCCGCTATGCCGGCGGTGGATGTGGTGGTCAACAATGCTGGCATATCCCACGAAGGCCCCACCGACGAGCTTAGCGAAGAAGACTGGGATGCGGTGGTGGATACCAACCTGAAAGGAGTCTGGGCGGTGTCCAAGTTTGCCATCCAGCAATGGCGGCGGGACGATCGCCCGGGCAGCCTGATCAACATCGCCTCCATTCTCGGCCTGCGTGTGGGTGGCCGGGTGGCGCCCTACACCGCCTCCAAGGCGGCGGTGGTGCAGCTCACCAAGTCTCTGGCGCTGGATTTTGCCCGCTACAACATCCGCTGCAATGCTATCTGCCCCGGCTATGTAGAAACCGATATCAACCGGGACTTCTTCAACAGCCCGCTGGCGGAAAAAATGCTCAAGCGCATTCCCTATCGCCGCTTGGGGCAGATCGACGAACTGGTCGGCCCGCTGTTGCTGCTGGCGTCCGATGCGTCGTCCTACATGACCGGTTCGGTGATCGCCGTGGATGGCGGCCACCTCTGCAATACTCTCTAACCTAGATCGAGGACAGACCATGGATTTCTCCCTGACCCCGGAGCTGGAAAGCCTGCGCCAGCAAGTGGCCGCCTTTGTGGAAGCGGAAATCATGCCGCTGGAAAACGACAAGGCGAATTACGACGACCACGAAAACTTCAAGGAAAGCGTGGTCGATACTCTGCGAGAAAAAGCGAAAGCCACAGGACTCTGGGGCTTCCAGTTGCCCAGGGAGCGTGGCGGCCTGGATGTGGGCGTGGCCGGTATGGCGGTGCTCTACGAAGAGGCCGCTCGCAGTCCGTTCGGGCCGGTCGTATTCAACTGTGCGCCGCCAGATGACGGCACCATGATTCTGCTCAACAAGATTCTCAACGACGAACAGAAAGCCCGCTGGCTACAGCCGATGATCGACGGCAAGGTGCGGTCCGCTTTTGCAATGACCGAGCCGGAAGGTGGCTGTGGCTCTGACCCGTCCCTGACCTATACCTCTGCCACCAAGGACGGCGACAACTGGATCATTAACGGTCGTAAGTGGTTTATCACCGGCGCGGAAGGGGCGCAAACCTTCATCCTGATTGCCAAGACCAGCGATGACCCGCGAAAGGGGCTTACCGCCTTCCTGTTTGATGCGGATCAGCCCGGTTGGGAAATCGTTCGTCGCATCCCGATCATGGGGCCGGAAGAGCATGGTGGTCACTGCGAGCTGAAATTCGATGGTCTGATTATCCCGGATGAAAATCGTCTTCTGGAAGTGGGCGATGGCCTGAAAGTCACCCAGATCCGCCTCGGCACCGCTCGTCTTACCCACTGTATGCGCTGGCTGGGTCTGGCCAAGCGTTGCATGGAAGAAGCCGCCGGTTATGTGGAAAACCGCATGAGCTTTGGCACCACCCTGGCCGAGCACGAAGGCGTGCAGTGGATGCTGGGTGACGTGGCCAAGGATATCGAAGTGGGCCGTCTGCTGACCATGCAGGCCGCCTGGAAACTGGATCAGGGGGATTTCGCCAAGAAGGAGATTTCCATGGCCAAGATCCACGTGGCCGACACCCTGCACAAGGCCGCCGATACCGCCATCCAGCTATGCGGTGCCCGTGGCTATTCCAAGGACACCCTACTGGAATGGATCTACCGCTACGCCCGCCAGGCGCGTCTGGTGGACGGTGCCAGCGAGGTGCACAAGATGGTGCTGTCGCGGTTCTATCTGAAAGAGAAACGCGATTTCTTTCAGTGGGGTTAATGTCGTCTGCTAGCGACAACCCTGTGTTCCAGTCCTTGCCGCCGCGCACCACCTTCTGGGCGAGGCGGCGGGGAGTAACCCTGTTGATGGCTGTGGCCAGCAAAGTCATTCTAAAGCAACGACTTGTCATGGCTGAGTCGTCATGTCTTCATCATGTCTTGGTTTCCTGGTCACCACGATACCGGCAGCGTTCCTTTCCCTGAATGTCGTATCGGTATCCTGCAAGGTTTGCGTGTGTCAATTGAGACCAATGCAATATGTAAAATAATGCTAACTGGTAAATGCTTATTTTTTCATAACTATGATAGTCTGGAAAAAATGACGTGACGCTAGTCACGCCTCCCTCATTGCCTTGCGTGTGCCAATTGGTAAGAAAGGCGTTCTGTCAGAAGTCCGCTGTTGGTTGGCACCGTGTATGGGGGGATTCAGTAAAAGCGTCTTTCTACGGGGGTAGTGGCGCGGTTGTCATTTTAACGGGTTATGGGGAAATACATCATGCTGGATCAATACACCAGACATCTCTATGTAGAGAAATTCCTCAAGAGCGCACTCATCATCATGCCACTGTCACTTCTGGCTGTGCTGATGGCGATATTGATCGCTGGCTGACCAGCGTCAGCAGACCACAGGAAACCTGACTAGGGTTACCGGGTGTCCGCTACCGTTTGTCGATAACTCAGGGCTTCGCGTAGGTGATCCCGGTCGACGGTATCTGTTCCGGCCAAATCGGCAATGGTGCGTGCCACCCGGGCACTGCGATGCAGGGCCCGGGCGGACAACCCCATGAGGGTCATGACGTTGGCCAGCCAGTCCCGATGAGGGCGTAGCAGCGGATCCAGGTGATCGCTGCCCAGTTCCCGGTTCAGGCGTCGCTGGCGCTGCCATTGCCGTTGCCAGGCGTCGCGTACCCGGGCGCGGACTGTCGCGCTGGTTTCTCCCTGCCGGTCGCCCAGTAGTTCCCGGGCTTCCACCGCGGGTACGTCCAGGTGCAGATCAATACGGTCCAACAAGGGGCCGGACAGTTTGTTCTGGTAGCGCTTGGCCTTGTCGCAACGATAGCCGCAGCCCTTCTCCGGGTCGCCCAGGTAACCGCAGGGGCAGGGGTTCATGGCGGCGATCAATTGAAAGCGGGCCGGGAAGGTGAGCTCTTGGGCAGCCCGGGCGATGCTCACCTCACCGGTTTCCAGCGGTTCACGTAATACCTCCAGTACTCGCCGGTCGAACTCCGGTAACTCATCGAGAAACAGGATGCCGTGGTGGGCCAGGGAAATTTCCCCGGGCCGCGGGTGGCTGCCGCCTCCGACCAGGGCGGTGGCCGAGGCGGTGTGGTGGGGCGCCCGGTAGGGGCGCTGGTGGAACAGGTGAGCCGGGCGCGGCTGCTTCAGGGAATGAATGGCTGCCACTTCCAGAGCCTGTTTCGGATGCAGCGGCGGCACCAGCCCCGGCAGGCGCGAGGCCAGCATGCTTTTGCCGGCACCGGGCGGGCCACTGAGCAGCAGTGAATGGCCGCCAGCGGCGGCAATCTCCAGTACCCGCTTGGCGGCTGCCTGGCCGCGGATTTCCGAGAGGCAGCCTCCTTCATAGGTGGTGGTGTCCGGGGCCGGGTGATCGTGCAGTGGCAGCGGGGACTGGCCCACCAGGTGGGCTGCCACCTGGGCGAGTTGGTCGCCGGCCACGGTGCTGGCACCTGCCAGTGCGGCTTCATCTGCGTTGTCACGGGGAACGATCAAGGTGCGGCCGGTGGGCTGGCAGGCCAGGGCGCAGGGCAACATGCCGGGAACCGGGCTCAGGGCGCCATTCAATGCCAGCTCGCCGATAAATTCGTACTGGTTGCTGTCCAGTTTTCCGAGCTGCCCGCTGGCCAGCAGGATGCCCAGGGCAATGGGCAGATCAAAACGGCCGCCATCCTTGGGTAGATCCGCCGGGGCCAGGCTCACGGTGATGCGCCGCTGGGGAAACTCGAAGCCGCTGTTGACCAGCGCCGAGCGCACCCGGTCCCGGCTTTCTCGCACGGCGGTGTCGCCCATGCCGACAATGGTGAAGGCAGGCAGGCCCGGTGCCAGATGGGTTTCCACCCGCACTTCCCGGGCCTGGATGCCCAGTGGTGCCCGGCTGTAGAGCAATGCATGCGTCACGTGTTCTCGCAGAATTCAGTGTGTGCGAGGCAGTGTACGGGGAGGGGAGCGTGCTACGTGTGCGAGGTTGTCGGCGGTAGATGTAGGAAATCAGACTTTCGTAGGAGCTAGGCTTGCATGGCGAACAACCGCAATCGCGAGCC
>NZ_DEXN01000032.1:0-4004 GCF_002364155.1 Alcanivorax sp. UBA3183 | reverse complement strand
GCCATGCAAGCCTAGCTCCTACGGGAAATACCGGGCGTCAGGCGTCCGTCGTTTTCTCCAGCTCCGCTACCTGCTTCTCCAGCGCCTCCAGTTTTTCCCGGGTGCGCATCAATACCTGTTGCTGAATATCGAACTCTTCCCGGGTGATCAGATCCAGGCGGCTGACCGCTTCCGCCAGTACGCTGCGCACATTGCGCTCCACTTCGTTGCGCAGGCCGCCCAGATCGGTGGGTAGGCGCCCACTGATGTCGGCCATCAGGCGGTCGATAAAGGGTTGATCAGGCATCTTGAATCTCCATCGAGGACCAGGGGTAATGGCTGGCCCGGGCCGCCAGTAATGCGGTCTGTGGCGGCGGTGCTTGTATTGATGGGCGGATGGTAGCACGGTGTTCGCTGGCGCGGCACCGGCGGTGCAGGGCAACCGCTCTGCACCAAGTTGGAACCCGCCCCAAGGTGGTGCGCTATAATGGCGCGCCGAACCCGTTCCTTGAATCGGGATCGGGATATAACCCGCTGAAAATGCATGATTTTCTAAACCTGGCATGGGTCGTGCACTTATTGGGTCAGAGCGTTCGAGCAAACTGTGGATCGGGAACCATAACGGGGCTCGAAGTGAAACGGACGACACCGGACGCGGTGAAAGCTGAGGAGAATGAAATGAAACTGGTTACTGCCGTAATTAAGCCGTTCAAATTGGATGACGTGCGTGAAGCACTCTCCGAGATCGGCGTGCAAGGCATCACCGTTACCGAGGTGAAAGGCTTTGGACGCCAGAAAGGTCACACCGAGCTGTACCGGGGTGCCGAGTACGTGGTGGATTTTCTGCCCAAGGTAAAAATCGAGGTGGCCATCGCTGAGTCCTCTCTGGATCAGGTGATTGAAGCCATCGCGAAAGCTGCCAATACCGGCAAGATTGGTGACGGTAAGATCTTCGTCACTTCCCTGGAGCAAGCGATTCGTATCCGTACCGGTGAGACCGGTGAGGACGCGATTTAAGTTTTACCGTGTTGTAAATCGACCCATGCCAGGGTTTAGAGAACACGCTTCCATTTTCGGAGGGTTGCATTGTGGAAAATCAAATTTTTGAACTTCAGTACGCCATGGACACCTTTTACTTTCTGGTGTGTGGCGCATTGGTAATGTGGATGGCTGCCGGTTTTGCCATGCTGGAAGCCGGTCTGGTGCGTGCGAAAAACACCACCGAAATTCTCACCAAGAACGTGGCGCTGTTTGCCATTAGCTGCATCATGTACCTGGTGTGTGGTTACGCCATCATGTACGGCGGCGGCATCTTCCTGGACGGTATCGAAGCCTTCGATCTGGCCGGTGTGCTGAGCGCATCTACCGAGAACGGATTCGATGGTGATTCCGTCTACTCTGGTGCGTCTGACTTCTTCTTCCAGGTGGTGTTCGTGGCTACCGCCATGTCCATCGTCTCCGGTGCGGTTGCCGAGCGTATGAAGCTGTGGGCCTTCCTGGTCTTCGCGGTATTCATGACCGGTGTGATCTACCCGCTGGAAGGTTCCTGGACCTGGGGTGGTGCTGACGTGTTTGGCATGTACAACCTGGGCGACCTGGGCTTCTCTGACTTTGCTGGTTCCGGCATCGTTCACATGGCTGGTGCTGCTGCTGCTCTGGCTGGTGTGCTGCTGCTGGGTGCTCGTAAAGGCAAATACGGTCCTAACGGTGAAGTGCACGCTATCCCGGGTGCCAACCTGCCCCTGGCGACTCTGGGTACCTTCATCCTGTGGATGGGCTGGTTCGGCTTTAACGGCGGGTCTGTACTGAAGCTGGGCGATGCTGCAAGCGCACACTCTGTTGCCATGGTGTTCCTGAACACCAACGCTGCTGCCGCTGGTGGTGCTGTTGCTGCCCTGATCGTTGGCCGCATCCTGTTCGGCAAGGCTGACCTGACCATGCTGCTCAACGGTGCCCTGGCGGGTCTGGTTGCCATCACTGCCGAGCCGTCTACTCCGACTCCGCTGCTGGCTACTCTGTTCGGTGCCGCTGGTGGTGTGCTGGTAGTGTTCAGCATCCTGACTCTGGACAAGCTGAAGATCGACGATCCGGTTGGTGCCATCTCCGTACACGGTGTGGTTGGTCTGCTGGGTCTGCTGCTGGTACCGGTTACCAACGCTGATGTGTCCTTCTCCGGCCAGATCATCGGTGCAGCTACCATCTTCATCTGGGTATTCGTGGCCAGCCTGATCGTCTGGGGCATCCTGAAAGCCGTCATGGGCATCCGGGTTGCAGAAGAAGATGAGTACGAAGGCATGGATATGGCTGACTGCGGTATGGAAGCCTACCCGGAATTCGTGAAAGGTTAATCCTTCACAACGATTTCCTTGAAATGACAGGGCGCCTTCGGGCGCCCTTTTTTTGTTTTCACAAACAGGGTCGCTGGGCGTTTGCAGGGTTGCCAATGCCGGTGCGATAGATCGATTGCGTGATACCAGTTACGAGGACCGAGTCACGAAAAGCAAAACCCGGCGTTCGGGAAAGCCATGTTGTCGTTTCTCGCCTCTCGTCATTCGCCATCGTTGCAGGATCAGTGGTGCCATACCCCTGTGTTATCATGCGGCCTTTCCCGCCAGCTGTCTGTGAGCACCATGAGCGAAACCACTGTTATCCGCCTGCGTAAGAACGAAGAACGCCGCCTCAAGGCCGGCCACCTGTGGGTCTACGCCAACGAAATTGATACCCGCCAGACCCCGCTCAAGGATCTGCCTGCTGGTGCCGCCTGCATTGTGGAGAACAGTCAGGGCAAGCCGCTGGGCCGGGCTCTTCTAAGCCCTCACTCGTTGATTGCGGCCCGTCTCTATAGTCGCGACGTGAAGCAGGAGCTGTCGCGCAGTTTCTTCAAGAAACGCATCGAGCAGGCATTGGCCCTGCGCGAGACTTTGTTCGATGAACACAGCTACCGGTTGATCTTCGGCGAAGCCGACGGCCTGCCCGGGCTGGTGGTGGACCGTTTCGGTGATGTGCTGGTGGTGCAGACCGGTTCAGGAGCCATGGAAGCGCACCTGGACACTATCGTCAGTGCCCTGGATGCGGTACTTAATCCGACCCATATCATTGCCAAGAACGAAGCGGCGGCCCGGGAAATCGAGGGTATGGAGCGCTATACCAAGGCGTTGAAAGGCGATCTGGTCGACGAGGTGTCACTCACCGAAAACGGCGCCCGCTTTGTGGCGCCGCTGGCTGAAGGGCAGAAAACAGGCTGGTTCTACGACCACCGCAGTGCCCGCCAGGCCATGGTGCCACTGGCCAAAGGGGCGCGGGTGCTGGACGTGTTTTCCTATTGCGGTGGCTGGGGTGTGCAGGCAGCAATGGCCGGCGCGGAATCGGTCACCTGCGTGGATGCCTCGGAAACCGCCATCGACTATGTGCATCGCAATGCCAAGCTAAACGGGGTCGCGGACAAGGTAGGCAGCATCCAGGGCGATGCCTTTGCCGCCATGAAGCAGCTGATCGCCGATGGCGAAAAGTATGATCTGGTGGTGCTGGATCCGCCGGCGTTCGTGAAACGCAAAAAGGATTTCAAGAACGGCCTGGCCGGTTATCACGCTATCAACGAGCTGGCCCTGCGGTTGATCAAGCCGGGCGGTTATCTGATCTCCGCGTCCTGCTCCATGCATATGCCGGCGGACCGTTTGCTGGACGTGATCCACAGCAGCGCCCGACACATCGACCGCAGCGTGCAGGTAATCGGTTATCAAGGGCAGGGGCCGGACCATCCGGTACACCCGGCCATTACGGAAACGTCCTATCTGAAAAGCTGGTTCTGCCGGATAAACTTCTCCCTGTAGCCTGAAAACTATTGCGGATTAGCGAAAACGGAATCGATCTGTTCCCGGGTGAGGCGTGAGGCGGCTTGCCCCGGGGCCATCCTTCCGGGTGACCAAATCGCAAATCTGAATTCCTCACCGCCACCACAGATTGCGTAGGGTGCACTGAGCCTAAGGCGAACTGCACCGATCCGGCGTTTGATGGTGCAGTTCGCC
>NZ_DEXN01000047.1:278400-278679 GCF_002364155.1 Alcanivorax sp. UBA3183 | reverse complement strand
ACCGGGCTCGGTGCCCGGCACATAGTCGAACCCGCCGGCATGCCAAGGGTGACACTTGCACAAACGCTTCGCCGCCAGCGCGCTGCCGCGCAAGCTGCCATGGACTTCCACCGCCTGTCGGGCGTATTCCGAGCAGGTGGGATAGAAGCGGCACTGGTTGCCGATCCAGGGGCTCAGCAGCTTCTGGTACAACCAGAGCATGCCGAGCAGAAACGATTTCACGGTATCAAGACCTGTGTGGTGTCAACTCAACGGGGCATGATACGGCCAATCCGGTGG
>NZ_DEXN01000047.1:270482-278214 GCF_002364155.1 Alcanivorax sp. UBA3183 | reverse complement strand
CAAGCTCCTACAAAAAAGAAGAGGTCTGGCCGGTTGTGCCAATCTGCGGGAGGGGCCTTGTCTGGCGGCAAGCGCGGTGCATACTGCGCCACGGACATGATTGAGGAGTGTTGTTGTGAAAGCTGTTGTTGTGGCGTTGTTAATGCTGGCGGCCCCTGCCTGGGCTGCGGATTGGGAACTGAACCACGAGGGCGCGCAGCGGGGTGAGGTTACGACCTATGTGCGCGAGGTGTCTGACAGCCCGGTGAAGGCCTTCAAGGGCGTTGTGGAGTTGCAGACCAGTGCTACCTCGGTACTGGCGGTGATTACGGCGGTGGACACCTTTGAGGAATGGATCTTCCAGAGCCAGGGGGCGGACCGGCTCAGCATCAAGGAAAAAGAGCGTATCCACATGCGTTTCAATGGTATCTGGCCGGTGGCGGACCGGGACGTGGTGCTGGTCAATACGCTGACCCAGAAAGCCGATGGCGAGATTCACCTGCACAGTGAGAACGCCGAAGGCTTCAAGGACAAGCAGCAGGGTTTCGTGCGTATTCCCGCTCTGGATAACCAGTTCGTGATCACCCCCCTGGCGGACGGCTGGGTGCGGGTGAAGTTCGAGACCTTCGTGGACCCGGGCGGCAATGTGCCGGTGTGGCTGGCCAACCTGGTGTCCACCAGGGCGCCACTGGTGACCCTGGAGGGGTTGAAGGAGCAGTTGGAGAAGCCGCGGTTTGCGCAAGCGACGCGGGGGGATTTGCCGGAACTGCCGGGGATGGAGGGATTGAAGCTTTGAGCTTCTAGCCTCTAGCTGCTAGAGGCGATGCAGGATTATGGGTTGTTGAACGCAAGAGGCCGCGCCCAGGGTTTGGGTGCGGCCTCTTGCGTTTCAGGTCATGACAACTTTCTATCGCGTTGCAGCTTGAAGCTTGCCGCTATGGCCTTTTGGTTATTGGCCGTTATCGCTAGCAGGTTCGCCATGCGAGCATGGCTCCTACAGGGGGTTAGCGACTCCAGCGGGTGCCTTCGCGGGTGTCTTCCAGCTGGATGCCGGCGTCGGTGAGTTGCTGGCGGATCTCGTCGGCGCGGGTGAAGTTCTTGTCTTTCTTGGCCTGGGTGCGCTCTGCGACCAGGGCGTCGATTTCCTCGTTGCTGAGGCCGTCTTCACTCACGTTCTTGTTCTGGAACCAGGCGGTGGGCTCGACCGTGAGCAGGCCGAGCAGGTCGGCGGCGGCCAGCAGTTCGGCTTTCAGGGCCGGTTTGTCGGCCAGCTCGGCCTTGTTCAGTTCGCCGGCGATGGCGTGCAGGGCGCTGACCGCTTCCGAGGTGTTCAGGTCATCCTTGAGCGCTTCCAGCACCGGGTGGTTGTCCGGCAGTTGGTAATCCGCTGCCGGCGCTACGGTTTCGCCGCGACCGAGCAGGGCGTAGTAGAGGGTATCCAGGCCTTTCTCCGCGTTATCCAACACGTCCGCGGAGAAGTTCAGCGGCGAGCGGTAGTGGCTGGAAAGCAGGGCAAAGCGCAGGATTTCGCCGTGGTACTGGGTAAGCAGATCGCGGACCAGACGGAAGTTGCCCAGGGACTTGGACATCTTCTCGCCGTCGATATTGATGTAGCCGTTGTGCATCCAGTAGCGCACGTAATCGGTGCCGTGGGCGCAGCAGCCCTGAGCAATCTCGTTCTCGTGGTGCGGGAAAATCAGGTCCTGGCCGCCGCCGTGGATGTCGATCACGTCACCCAGGTGTTTGTGAATCATGGCGGAGCACTCGATGTGCCAGCCTGGGCGGCCACGGCCCCAGGGAGACTCCCAGCCCGGTTGCTCGTCGGTGGACGGCTTCCAGAGGATGAAATCGCCGGGGTGGCGCTTGTAGTCGGCCACTTCCACCCGGGCACCGGCGAGCATGTCTTCCAGTTTGCGACCGGAAAGCTTGCCGTAGTCGGGCATGGATTCCACCGCGAACAGCACCTGGCCGTCGGCCTCGTAGGCGTGGCCCTTTTCCACCAGGGTCTCGATCATGGCGATCATCTCGTTGATATGGTCGGTGGCCTTGGGAATGATGTTCGGGGTTTTCGCGTTCAGAGACGCCATGTCCTCGGCGAAGGCGGCGGTGAAGCGCTCAGTGAGCACGCCGATGTCTTCGCTGTTTTCCGCCGCAGCCTTGATGATCTTGTCATCAATATCGGTGATGTTGCGGGCGTAGACCACTTCCGGGTAGAGCCGTTGCAGCAGCCGGTACAGCACATCAAAGACCACCACCGGGCGGGCGTTGCCGATATGGACGAAGTTATAGACCGTGGGGCCGCACACGTAGAGGGTGATGCGGTTGGGATCCAGCGGAATGAAGTCGTCCTTCTGCCCGGTGAGGGTGTTGTGCAGCTTGAGAGTCATTTTTTATAAAGCTCTTTCGGATCGATGATCGGCGTCTTGTCGATGGTCACGTTGTTGGCGTCGGCTTTCCAGTAGAAGCAGTCGCGGCGGCCGGTGTGGCAGGCGGGGCCGGTCTGGTCCACTTTTACCAGCACGGTGTCGGCGTCGCAGTCGATGCGCAGTTCTTTCAGCATCTGCACCTGGCCGGAGGACTCGCCTTTGCGCCAGAGTTTTTTCCGGGAGCGGGAAAAGTAGCAGACCCGGCCGGTGGCAAGGGTTTCCTCAAGGGCTTCCCGGTTCATCCACGCCATCATCAGCACTTCGCCGGTGTCATGCTGCTGGGCGATGGCGGCGATCAGGCCGCCGTCCGTGAGCTTCAGGTTGTCCAGGGCCTCTTGTAGCGGCACCTGAAAGCCTTCGGGCTGTTGTTCGTTGTCTTTGAACATGAATGCCTCCGGGGGCGGAGATTAAATCCGCTGTAGGAGCTCCTCTCGATGGGCGAACTGTGCCTGGCAAAATTTTCGCAAGCAGGTTCGCCCCTCGAGAGGGGCTCCTACAGGTGCTTCGTTCAGATCGGCAGGCGGGTGGCGTTGGCCAGGGCGGTGACGGCGGCGTCCAGGCTTACCGTGTCGGTGGCCTGGGAACCCAGGCGGCGCAGGGCGACCTGTTGCTCTTCCGCTTCCTTTTCACCAATGACCCAGATCTGCGGCACCTTGGCGCGGGAATGCTCGCGCACCTTGAAGCCGATCTTTTCGTTACGCAGGTCCAGCTCCGCCGGGATGCCGGCCGCTTCCAGTCTTTCCTTCACGCTGCGGGCGTAGTCATCCGCCGCATTGGTGATTGTGCAAACGGCCACCGGCACCGGTGCCAGCCATAGGGGCAGGTGGCCGGCGGTGGATTCGATCAGGATGCCCAGGAAGCGCTCCAGAGAACCCAGCACCGCACGGTGCAGCATCACCGGACGCTGGCGAGAGCCGTCTTCGGCCACGTATTCCGCATCCAGGCGCTCGGGCAGCACGAAGTCCACCTGCAGGGTGCCGCACTGCCAGTCACGGCCAATGGCGTCGCGCAGGACAAATTCCAGTTTCGGGCCGTAGAAGGCCCCTTCACCCGGGTTCAATTCGCATTCCAGCCCCAGGGATTCCACCGCTTCGCGCAAAGCGCCTTCGGCCTTGTCCCAGGTCTCGTCGGCACCGGCGCGTTTTTCCGGGCGGTCAGAGAACTTGATGCGGAAGCTTTCGAAGCCGAAGTCCTTGTAGACCTCACGCAGCATGGTGATGAAAGCGGCGGTTTCTTCGTTGATCTGCCCTTCGGTACAGAAGATGTGGGCATCATCCTGACTGAAGGAGCGGGCGCGCATCAGGCCGTGCAGGGCGCCGTGAGCTTCGTTACGGAACAGGGTGGTGAACTCGCCCAGGCGAATGGGCAGGTCCCGGTAGCTCTTGATGCCCTGATTGAAGATCTGCACGTGGCCCGGGCAGTTCATGGGCTTGACCGCCATTTCCCGGTGATCGTGGGTGCAGACGGTGAACATGTCGTCGCCGTACTTGTCCCAGTGACCGGACTTTTCCCAGAGGATGCGGTCCATCATCTGCGGGGTGGCCACTTCCTGGTAGCCGCCTTTTTCCATCTTGCCGCGGATGTAGTTTTCCAGGTTCTTGCGCATGCGCCAGCCTTTCGGGTGCCAGAACATGCTGCCCACCGCTTCCTGCTGGATATGGAACAGGCCCATTTCCTTGGCCAGTTTGCGGTGGTCGCGCTTTTCCGCTTCCTCAAGCTGTTTGAGGTAGGCGTTGAGTTCTTTCTTGTCGCGCCAGGCGGTGCCGTAGATACGCTGAAGCTGAGCCTTGCTGGCATCGCCGCGCCAGTAGGCGCCGGCCACCTTCATCAACTTGAAGCCGTCGCCCAGCTTGCTGGTGCTGGGCAGGTGTGGGCCACGGCACAGGTCGATGAAATCGCCCTGGCGGTAGAGGCTCACTTCCTGGTCGGCGGGCAGGTCACGGATGATCTCCGCCTTGAATTCCTCGCCTTCTTTGAGGAAGAAGCTGACGGCTTCGTCCCGATCCCAGATTTCACGCCGTATAGACTCGTTGCGACGTACGATTTCCATCATGCGTTTTTCGATGGATTTGAGGTCTTCCGGGGTGAAAGAATCCTCCCGATAGAAGTCGTAGTAAAAGCCGTTTTCGATGGTCGGGCCAATGGTGACCTGGGTTCCCGGAAACAGCTCCTGCACGGCTTCTGCCATCACATGGGCAGCATCGTGGCGGATCAGATCGAGGCCGTCATCAGTGTCGCGGGTGATGATTTCCACCGTGGCGCCATCGTCGATGGGCAGGTAAACATCGATCAACTTGCCGTCCACTTTGGCGGCAAGTGCCTGTTTGGCGAGTTTTTTGCTGATACGCTCGGCGATGTCCAGGGCGGACGCCGGCTGATCAAACGCCATGGTTGCCCCGTCGGGCAGTTGATAGCTGACACTCATGAGAGGTAGGAATCCAGATTGGCTCGGAACCGGCAGATGGTAGGCAATCCAGACCAGAGCTTCAACCGGAACCGGCGGTATATGCGCCGGTCGGAGGGAAATAGACGTATGGCGGCCTGTTTTGCCTGAAATCTTGGCTCAGCCTATGCTTGCTGGGTAAATACACGATTTTGTTACGGATGATCATTGGGAGCTGGATTGCTCATGAATTCCTCTTTGCCCGATACCACACCGGTGACGGATGAAAACCTGATGCCGCGGTTGCTGCGGGTGGCGCAGCATCTCAGCGAGCAGCGGGACGTACCGCGCCTGCTGCAGGTGTTGCTGGATGAGGCCCTGTATCTGTGTGAGGCCGATACCGGCTGGGTATGGCTGTATGCAGATGGTAAGCCCGAACCGGGGCTGAGCTGCCTGTGCCGCCGTTCCGGTGATGCTTTCCTGCACGAGGAGGCCAGCCTGTTCTGCCCCATGGCGCGCAAACGAGGGTTGCCCGAGCAGTGTTACGAAGACGGTAAGCCGCTGGCGGTGGACCTGTCGGAGAACGGCCTCAGCGAGGAGGATCGGCACTTACTGGATGCGCTGGCCCCGGATGCCGGCGGGTTGCGGCTGTGGCCCCTGCGGAACCACGAAGGGGTGGTCATCGGTGTGCTGCAGCTGGCCTATAACCGCGCGCTACCGGCCCGTTTGCACCGGCTGGGCAAGCACAGCGACCTGATCTTCCAGTCCCTGCTCACCTATGCGGGCATTGCCCTCAGCAACCTGAGCCAGGTGCAGGAACTCAAGGAACTGCTGGATGCCTTTATCAAGGTGCTGGCCCAGGCCATTGATGCCAAGAGCCCGCACACCAGTGCCCACTGTCAGCGGGTGCCGGTGATCACCGAGATGCTGGCCCAGGCGGCCTGTGAGGATGATTCGGACTTTGCGGATTTTTCCCTGGATGAGGATGGCTGGTACGAGTTGCACGTGGCGGCCTGGCTGCACGATTGCGGCAAGCTGGCTACCCCGGACTCGGTACTGGACAAGTCCACCAAACTGCACACCCTCCATGATCGCATCGATGAGGTGGCCAGCCGCTTTGCCGCCCTGCGTGCAGAGATCCAGTTTCGTTACGAAAAGGCCTGTCTGCTTGATCCCGCTGACGAGCCTGCCAGCCGGGAACGCATGGAAGCGGAAATCGGCCAGCTGAAGGAAGATCTGGCGTTTCTGGAGCGGATCAACCGGGGCGGTGAGGCCATGGCTGAGGTGGATCAGCAACGGGTGCGTGATATCGCCGCGCGGCGCTGGACCGATGCCTGGGGTCAGAAAAAGCCCCTGCTAACCGACGACGAGGTCTACAACCTGTGCATTCCTCGCGGCACCCTGACTCCAGAAGAACGGCAAATCATCAACGGCCACATGGATGTGACCCTGGACATGCTTGGCTCGTTGCCGTTCCCGCCCAAGCTGCGCCAGGTGCCGGAATATGCTGGCGGCCATCATGAAAAAATGGATGGCACCGGCTTTCCGCTGGGGCTGACCCGCGACCAGATGTCGATTCCGGCGCGGATCATGGCCATCGCCGATGTGTTCGAGGCCCTTACCGCCAAGGAACGCCCCTACAAGACGCCACTGAAACTCAGCGAAGCCCTTGGCATCTTGCAACGCATGCGCGACAACGATCACCTGGACCCGGATCTTTATCGTCTGTTCATCCGCTCCCGGGTGTGGCGCCAGTACGCCGAGAAACATCTGGATCCGGTGCAGCTGGATGTGCAGGATGGCACGGCGTTTCTTTGAGCTACGAGCTACGAGCTACGCTCGATTGGATAGGTGAAGGGTGGAAAATTCCCCGGACCTCGGCATTTCTACGAAGCCGCTGTAGGAGTACCTCTTGAGGTGCGAACCTTGCGGAGCAAGGGAATCGACCGCAGGGCGATCAGGAATATCAGGGCTCGACAGGTTCTTCTAATGGCTCCTTTAAAGCTTCGCCATATGTTTTCAGCTGGGCCCATCCTCCCTGTAACCGTTTCGAGGTATTCGATGTTGCGAATTGTTGTAGGTTTGCTCGTGCTGCTGGCGGATAATGTGATGGCCAGCGACTGGCTATTGTCCCTGGAAGGGGAGCGTACCCAGGGGGCCTTGCTGCGTGGCCAGGTGGCGCCGGGGGTGGCCGTCAAACTGGATGACAGGGTGGTGCGAGTTACCGGTGACGGTTTTTTTGCTGTCGGGTTTGGCCGTGATGCGGCGCTGCAGCAGAGCCTGGTGCTGGAAAAGCAGGGCGAAACCCAACAGGTACCCGTGACCCTCAGCAAGCGGGACTATGACATCCAGCGGATTGAAGGGGTGCCCAAGCGTACCGTGGAGCCGCCGCCGGAAGCGGTGCTCAAGCGGATTCGTCGCGAGGTGGCCGAGATTAAAACGGCGCGGGATACCGACTCTGCCCTGCTGGCCTTCCTCAGTGATTTTCAGTGGCCGCTTACCGGGCGCATCAGTGGTGTTTATGGCAGCCAGCGGGTCTATAACGGGAAACCCGGCCGTCCGCACTTCGGCGTGGATGTGGCCCGGCCTACCGGCACGGTTGTTGTAGCGCCGGCAGATGCGGTGGTGACACTGGTGCAGGGGGATAACTATTATTCCGGTGGCACCCTGATCATGGATCACGGCTATGGCGTGTCCTCCACCATGATTCACCTCAGCGAGGTACTGGTGGAAAAAGGGCAGACCGTGAAGCAGGGCGAGCCGGTGGCCAAAGTCGGCGCCTCCGGCCGCGCTACCGGTCCGCACCTGGATTGGCGATTGAACTGGTTTGAGGTGAAGCTGGATCCGGTGACGGTGGTGCCGCCGATGAATTGATAATTGAGAATGGATAATTGATAACGCCGCGGACAAGACCGGTTCGTTTTTAAACGCAAGAGGCCGCGCC